>JAXINT010000057.1:0-8174 GCA_034190605.1 Asbonarchaeaceae archaeon (SeqCode)
GCAAGTGGGAGATGGAGAGCCACAGATAGCTATGAAGTTTCTACCTTTTTCCATATTAGTTCTACTTTGGAAATATGAGGGGAGTTTATATTAGCATATTACCTCATGCAGGATATGAAAGAACTTGCTGTAGTTCTGGATGAGGATATTTCCAGAGAGGTAGAGGAATGTCTTAATATCAGAGGCATTAGTACGTATAGATTCAGAAAGGGGGCTGACGATTCAGAATTGATTAGATATGCCAGAGAAATGGATAAACCACTCCTTACCAGAGATAAAGACTTTCGGAAAGAGAATTTGCCGTCTCACCCCGGCATAATTACTGATAGCCGTATACATCTTAGAAGTTCTAGAAGGGTCGCAGATGCTGTTGAAAAGATAATCAAGGGGATTAATGACAGCGATATTGAAAACCATATATGGTATATATCCAATTATATTGATTAGGCTGTAATCCTTGCTTTTTCTTCGTCTCCCATATTTTCTATATATTCTAAGGCACTTTCTACACCTGATATATTGGCTGTTGGAAGTTGTTCTGCTATATCTTCCACACTCATACCTTTTTTGTGATGCATTTCCCATACTGCTTTAGCAGATACACGAGTCCCTTTGATCCTAGGTTCTCCGTGCAACACCTCCTCTGTGGAAACTATCTCAGTCATTATCATACACTCTCCTAACTCTCGTTTTAAGCATTCGAATATTTAAGAATAGGGGATATTCACGTACGGCCTGATGATTGGAAAATGGGTGATTTAGAATTGTTCTAATAAATTTTTGGGAAGAGCCTAAAGAACCAAAGTAAAAAGACTAAAGATTGTGAAGAATAAAAGGCAGGAGACCCCAAGTTTATCCCTGATAGTCCAATGACCGGAATAGTCTGGATAAGGAGGAGCTTCCGAGCCTTTGATAACAGGGCATTGGTAGAAGCTGCAGGGGAAAATGAAGAGGTAATACCGGTACATGTGATAGATCATGACTACCTTGAAAAGCAGACCTTGGGTTATCCCAGGGTGAAGTTCTGGCACGACTCTGTAGAGGGCCTGAGCAACAGTCTGGAGGAGAGGAACTCAAGCCTAATTCTGAGAAGCGGAAGTCCGATAAAACAGCTTTCAAAGGTTGCGGAAGAAACAGATGCAGACAAATTGTACTTCAACAGGTGTTATTCGCCCTATCCTCGAGATCTAGAAGCAAGGGTTGAGGAGAAACTGGATATATCTACTGAGAGCTTTAAAGACCTTGTGATTTCGGAGAAGAAAGAGATATTAACCAACAAGGGAACTCCTTACAAGGTGTTCACCTACTACATGAAGAAATGGTTTAAGAGAGATAAGAGAAAGCCGGAAGAGCCAGGAGAGTTTAGAACACCATTCCTGGAATCTGAAAGTCTACCAACGCCTGAAGAGCTGGGCTTTGAAAAGCCTGAAGGCATGGAGATCTGGGAAGGAGGTAGGGAAATAGGTCTGAAACGTCTTAAACAGTTCATGAAGGACATCCCTCATTACGACAACCTGAGAGACATACCTGCAAGGGATGGAACCTCCAAGCTGTCCCCCTATATCCGATTTGGGAACATCTCCATAAGAGAGGCTTTCTGGAAGGCCGAGGAAAGAAAGGAGGAACTGAAAGATACGGGAGGCATTAAAACATGGCAGGAGGAGCTCTGCTGGAGAGATTTCTACTTCCAGGTTCTCTGGAACTGGCCGGAGACCGTGGACCAGGCTTTCATTGAGAAATACAGGGGTCTGGACTGGCGCGATGACAAGGGAGCTATGGAGAACTGGAAGAAGTTTAAGAAAGGCAGGACCGGCTTCCCATTTGTAGATGCAGGTATAAGACAGTTACGGAGACATGGCTGGATGCATAACCGTCTCCGTATGCTTGCCGCGAGCTTTGCCTGCAATGACCTGAAGATAGACTGGAGAAAGCTTCACGAGTTCTTCAAGAAGTGGTTCGTTGATGCGGAGGTGTCTGCAATGGTGGGAGGGATACAGTGGGCCTATTCCATAGGCACCGATGCCCAGCCATATTTCAGGGTCTTCAACCCTTGGACCCATGGAGAGGACCATGATCCAGAGGGAGAGTTCATAAGGCGGTTCGTACCCGAGCTAGAGGATGTTCCTGACCAGTTCATCCATAGACCCTATAAGATGTCGGAGGATGTCCAAGAGTCCTCAGACTGTATAATAGGAGAGGACTATCCCGAACCTATAGTCAACCACGATGAGGAGAGAAAGAGCGCGATAGAGATGTTTGAGAAGTCTACCTAGAGACATCCTGTGCTGATAGCCCTTCTGGGTAAACTATTTAAGAATATATATCAAATCTTTTCCCAGGCCAATGAATTCAAATTCGGTTACTGTACAGAATAATTTCCAGAATGTAAAGGCAGCTTCGTCTGATGCAGGCGCTAGAAGCCTGATAGCGTTTGTATCAGGTTTTGTAGTCTTTGTACTTGCCTCTTTCTATGGATACGGATATTCAACGTTACTGGGAGGTGCAGTTGCAGTTCTGGTCTTCCTTTCCATAGTTATCAACCAGGAATACGAGCGAGCTGTCGTATTCCGCCTGGGCGCTTTCAGCCGTGTTTTTGGTGCTGGATTGAACTTCAAGATACCTTTCCTGGAATGGGTTCAGAAGGTGGACTACAGGGTTAAGACGGTAAATGTAAATCCTCAGAAAGTCCTTACAAAGGATAATGTGACAGTAACTGTAGATGCTATCGTCTTCTACAAGGTTAGGCGCGATTCTGAAGCGATAAAGAACTCTATATTGGAGGTGGAGGATTTCAACAAGGTTACTGTAAACTACGGCCAGACCATGTTGCGTGCGATGATAGGTAAGAAAGAGCTGGATGAGATCCTCCAGAACAGGGACAAGATTGCTGATGAACTCCGTAAGGAGCTGGACCAGGCCACGAATGATTTCGGAGTCCACATACGAGATGTGGAGATACAGGATGTATCCATACCTCAGAGCATGGAGAGGGCAATGGCTGCAGAAGCTGAAGCAGAGAGGGATAGGAGAGCTAGAGTAACTCATGCTGAGGGAGAGCTCCAGGCTGCTGCGCGAACCCGTCTCGCCTCTGACATACTTGGGGATGGAGGTTACAAGCTTAGAACTCTCCAGACTCTGGACGAGGTGGCAACTGAGAACTCCACTGTAGTTACTATCCCTGCAGAGCTGATGCCGGGCAAGACCAGTGAAGAGGAGACCGGGAATGTCCAGGGAATCATTGACCAGCTCAGGGAGAGCATTGACATGGAGGAGCTGATAGGTGGAGCAGAAGATGCTATAAAGGATAAGGAAGACTCCAATTAAAAGATTTTTCTTGACACTGTTTAGATTCGTGCCGTCTGCTATCGTTAACCGATATCTGATTAATTTTTTAAAATAGCTCTAAAATCATACTTTAAGCATGGCAGAGGAAATAGCCAAGTTTCAGCCCAAGGAGAAGAAGACACCATATGTAGGATTTGGTGACCGCTTTGTAGCCTACCTCGTCGATACAGTTCTAAGCTCTATAACTCTTGGCCTCTACTGGTTCTACTGGCTCTACGCGACAGCAGCTTACGGCGACTCGGTGGGTAAGAGAATGATGGATATAGTTATTGTCGACAGCCAGGGTAACAGGAACCTGGGTTTCGGTAAGATGCTGATGCGGGAGCTGGTTGGAAGGTTCGTGGACAACCTGGTCTTCGGTATAGGCGCTCTCTGGATGCTGATAGATTCCGAGAAACAGGCCCTGCACGACAAGGTCGCCAGGACCTATGTGATACACACGGATGCGCTTTAAGAGGTTGAAAGAGCTGATAAGTTGGATATGTTTTGTAAGAGGTTACGGGCTTAGAGGAACTGTATCTATTTTTTAGAATACTGGGTAACGTCCTCTCCTTCTTTGGAGATCCATCTGCCATCCATTTCTTTTATAATAAGTTCTTCGGCACTGCTATATTCATAATCAATATCTTCAAGAAGTTCGTTCACCAGCTCAAGATTCTTGTATGACTCATCTTCCTCTCCCTTTCTACTTCCTTTTCTAGGCTATTTATATTATCGTCAAACCGAATATAGGCATATAAGAGAAAAATCCTAACAGCTCCAATAACTGTTTCGCCTATTAGATACTGCGGGGAACCACATCAAAGAAGAACTTAGTGAAGAACCTGAGTTTATAAAATCTCCTGGGTCAACATGGTTCAAATCCATTTTTTCAAGCTGGTCATAAAAGTTTATTTTCCTAGGAGAAAGCTTGAACTCTACGATAGAATCTACCTTGTTGTCCAAGTCAGATGCTCTGTCTATCTTACGTTCCAGTAGATTTTCAACACTACGAATATATTCTCCTGAATGAGGTACATTAACAGCCTCTAACCCTTCTCCGACCATCTCAAGGAATTGATGTATTTCCGTATCAGAAGGCAAACTATCTCCTAAAAGGTATTTTGCAGTGGTAGAATCGGTGTAAAAAAGCCCTTTAAGAGGTTTATCACCATCTGAAAGTATTTCTTCGATTGAGTCAGTAGTTACATCATATCTCTCGTCTAAGAAATCTTTAGCCTCTTCCAAATTCTCAAAATCAGATAAGAGATATGTGACTTGTTCAAATTCTTCTTCTATATTCTTCCTCTCCAATATGGATAGGGTTTCATCTATTTTCTTTAGCCTCTTTAATTCCCTATAGAGCTTATGATTGTTCTTGTTCGATATATGTTCTTCCTTGATGTTTTGCTCTGTATTTTCTCTGTTCTTCTCAAAATACTTCTGCAAACCTAAAAAGGCCGAAGCTATAGCTTCTATATCTTCTTTTTCTCTATGTATGTCTGCTATTCTGAATTCTATAGTGTTATATTCGCCATTGTAGCTTATATGTCCGTTAGGGAGGCCTCCACCTAAACTCATTATTTGTCGCTCGCTGATAGTCTCTAAATTATGTGATCCTACTCTAATTTCGCCATCTGCATTTGCTGTAAGTAGAGAAAGCATAGGTATCTTACTGCTGATGCCGTTTAGTAGGTTTGACACTTCCTCTCTATCACAGATAGGAGTTCCAATATGCATATGTAGGCCAGGGAAGTAATTTTTATATCCCGAACTATTATTCCCTGTTTCTATTCCTTCTCCTTCCAAGATCTGTTCAACAACTTCCAATCTCTGATCCAGTTCCAGAGCCGCCGATTTTATTCCGCCGTTTACATCGGTTATAACCTCAAGAGTTCTAGGCCCGGTTTCTTGGCTTACAAGGAGATCTTGTTCGTCTTTATACCACATATATCCTCTATTATCAAGGGAGCGTAAAGATATTGCTTTACCGTTTGCAGGGATTTCGTATTCTATACCGACTGTTACTTCTGAACCGTGCTTTCTAATCGCTGAAATGTCCTTGCTGTTGTTTCTGATGGCCATCACTTCGTTAATTGCTTCTGTAGTTTCCGTGTCTTCTTCTATGTATTTCAGCAGTTGGTCTAAGTTTTCTCCATCTTCTTGAATGAAGTAGTACAAGAATGAGTTTCCTAGGGTAGTGAGTTCATGGTATTTTCCATCTGGTGCTTCACTTGAGCTATAAAGGTCTTCCGATATATTTCTTCTTATGAAATTTTCTACCTCTTCTTTTCGTAAATCTCTTTCAAACACTTTTTGGTGTGTTTTCCAGGCATTTTCAGAATCCTTAATTTCGCTAATTGCATTTTGGATGAAACAATTAATTATCGCTCTATCAAAGTTTGTCAAATCTTCAGAATTTTCAATCAAACTGTCCGCAGTTGCGTTGTTCCAGAAATTTAATATCTCCTGCTTGAAAATGTTGCTGTAGTTGCGGACCCAGGGAACGGGGGTTGCGTTGCTCCAGAAATTTAATATCTCCTGCTTGGTTGCTTTTCGATTTTTTCGTCTCCTTGACACTAGGAACTGCTCGATATTTTCATCTTCATATATCGGATCTGAACTGCCGTAGGGGTTGGACCAGTTATCAAGATCGCTGGAAGAATCTTCTTCTATATTGTAATAGATTCTAGTATTGTGAAAACCATCTGCTGTTGATTCATAATCTGGAAGTACTGACTCCTCTACATCCTCTACATAGTTGTCAATATCATAATCTCCGAGGGAGGTATCATGGTGTTCTAAACGATAATTAGGCATTTCTATGTTCAAGTAATAACAAACCTTTAAAAGGGTTGCGGTTTTTAGATGTAAGGAAAAATAAAAAATTGACCCTTCTGCCTATATCCTCCAAAAACTATGGAAATAATAGGCCATGTCGGTTAGGCTGTAAAAAAGATGGGAAATATGGTGGTATGTCTCAAAATCAGTTGCCTTATAGGCCGGGGAGGGAAAGAAAAGCGCCCCCACGAGGATTGGCCTTCTCTGTGAATACTGAAGGGCGTGTAGGGGTTTCTCCTTAAGTTTTAAATATATGGTGCGTTTTAAAACTATTAATAAGCAATGGTAAAGCTACAGTCTGGAAGCCACGAACAGAAGCTCGTGACAATACCTCGGGAGCTCTGTAAGGCAATGGGCTGGGAGAAAGGCGATAATCTGGAGTTCTCAGTCAAAGACTCAGAGACTTTAGAGGTAAAGAAGAAAAGTTGACAACCCTTTCAGGATAGATATGTTTATAAAAATTAGGTTGTTACACTATGAGAGGTAAGTAAAAATCGAAAGGTGGTAGATAATGTCTAACCTGTATGAAGACACTGAACTTGGAGAAAATGTAGATCTTAGTAATCCTGAAACTCAAGAGCTTCTAAAAACATATCGTCAAGAGAGCCTTCCTAAGATGAGAAAAGAGCTCTATGACCCTCTTGTAGAAGAATACCCTTCTTTAGAACCTGTAGTTGAGGACTTTTTAAGTGAAAACTATAATCCTGCTGGAGATCTGGACAACCTATATGAGCGTCTTCAGCAGCTTGAGACAGTAGGTAACCTTCTTTCCAATCTTTCAGATATGATGGGAATGATAACGGGTGAAGATGGCCAGGAAGTCCAGCAGTTTGCAGAAGCGGCAGATGCTATACAAGAGACTTTTGAAAATGTTTCTGAAATTATGCCGCAGTTCGAGAAACATTACAGGGCTAAAGTAGCGGCAACCAGGGAAGTAGCAGAGGAAGAAGGAATAAAGCCTGAAGAAGTACCAAAAACACAGGAAAGAAGAGATAAAGTGTTCAAGAGACTGCATCCTACAAGAGAAGAAGCTGAGGAATATGCATTGATCTCAGTAGAGAGATATGGAAGTATGCTGAAACCATTCGCTCGAATACAGGAGATAGGAGATAAACAGGGATTGGGGAGCCAATTAGATACAGATTCAGAAGAGATACCGAGGATTGAGGCATTAGAAGCTGTTGAAGACCACCTACTTGACCACTATGAGGAAGAGATCAACAGAATCTACAGAGATCAGGAACAATAGACCCCAAACAAGAGTTTTTTTCCGCCTCTTTTTTAAGTTATCTCCATTTAGAGTTCTGTAAAGAGGGAGAGAAAGGCGATAATCTGGAGTTCTCAGTCAAAGACTCAGAAACGTTAGAAGTGACTAAAGCGGAATAGACTTTGGGTAGTGTAGGGGAAATTCAAAGATTTTTATAGTATTTCTACCTATTCTTTTTGTGATGTTAGGTGCTCAGCAGAAGTTTCTTCCAGGTGAGGTAGCGGGAAATCCTATCGATGGACAGATCTTGGCTTACTATGTAGTCTTTAAAATTGATTATAAGTTCTCTGTTGTGCTTAGAACCTTTATTTTTGTCCTTGATTCGTTTTATAGACCGCTTAATTTTGCCTTTTCGGTTGTGTATGTCTCCATTAGCCATTGGGGTAACCTCCACCCCAGTATTCACATTTAAAGCATAAAATACGACGTGGAACGCTAACGAAGCTCTTAGCGCCCTCACGAGGATTTGAACCCCGGACCTCGGCCTGTCTGCGCTTGGTTTGTGAAAATGAGATTCCGCCGATAGGCGGTGGAGGGTTCCCTTAGAACCCGACTGTACTGCCGCCTGCTACGGGAGGCGCCGCAGGGCCGCGCTCTGTCCACTGAGCTATGAGGGCAGCTGAAGTTAGATATTTCTCCCTTCTCTCTAGAAGAGTTTTTTCGGTAGAATCTTTTATAGTATAGGGGTTACCGTTTGAGGCTCTATCGGTCCGAACACCCAGTTTATGTTTCTGGAATGAGG
>JAXINT010000138.1:0-8042 GCA_034190605.1 Asbonarchaeaceae archaeon (SeqCode)
GGAAGGTCAGAGAACACCAGAGAGATATCAGTGGATCTTGTAAACGACAATCCAGAGCATCTGAAACGGTTTCTGAAGGACAGAAAGCAGAGATCGCTCGGAAGGTGGATGGATACAGGTGAAACGCAGAAAAATCTGGACATGCCTGCGCATCACGAGGTAAAACTGTCGGACATGTCTGAAAAGAGTATAGAACAGCTCAAGAAAGCTTACGAGATACAGCCAGAGGACTTTGAGGAGCTGGCATCTGTTAGAGGAGTGGGAAAGAAATCGCTGAGGTCGCTTGCACTTATATCGGAGCTGGTCTACGGATCGGAGAACTCGTGGAAAGACCCTGCAAAGTATTCCTACACTGTAGGTGGGAAGGACGGAACTCCGTACGAAGTGGATAGAGACCACTACGACAGTGTCGTGGATCACTTGAAAGGAGCGGTGGAACAGGCTGAGATAGGGAAGAAAGAGAAATTGAAGGCCATAAAGAGGCTGAAGAACTATTTTTGAGCTCTCTAAGTTTTGAAAGGCAGACCTTGGGCGGAAACTACTTTTTCCATCTCTTGTCCTAAATGTGAATACAAGGATCCTAATAAGAGCGAAGCTGTCAGGGACAAGATCAGGAAGAGCCACATTCTTGAAGCGATGCTCAACATGGAAGAGGCGGTAGAAGGCCTTGACCGAGCTGAAGAACTGGCAGAGCTGGACAAGATAAGGAAGAAGAAATATGAAGAGCTCAAAGAAAGTTCTAGTTGATACCTCCACTCTATTCTCCGGTCTTGGACGGAATGGCCCAACATTATCACCAGAGAATACTGGGAACCTAAACTTCAAAAGGCAGAAAGAGAAGTAAGAGATTCTAAAGATTCTCCAATAACGGCGGCATTTCTACTTGACAAAGTAGATCTACTGGTTACTAGCAACCTTAAAGATCTCCCTACAGACAGCTATAATGCCATATACGGACCAAAACAGTTGCTGGAGAAGTTTAAGAAATCTAACGGCTGAAGAACCATTTAAGAAACAAGAATGCAAATCCAAGGACTCCTGGCACTACCATGAAAACTATTACTCCAATTGCGCATTTCCACAATTCACCTACAACTGTAAGGCCTTCTTCAAGTCCTGTTGCAGTTCCTGAAAGCGCATTTGGGCAGCTCTGGGAGATAAGAGGTATTACATGCTCGCTGCGGAACTCTGTCATCGGAAGCCCTACATTTGATATCGTGAAGATCACTGCAGCCACTACTGCAAGGAAGACCAGGATGTCCGACCATCTCATATACAGTAGTTGTGGGCTATAGGATAAATATTCTGCGGATATCAGACAGTTGAACCCCCATTCGGCCGGAACTGGAAACCTATTTAAAAGTTACGATTAAATTATTGTGCTGGCGAGAAAAGAGAAAAAAGAGAGGAATATTTTTACTCAAAATATGTTTGTTCCCGCTTCATTAGGTTTCATACGGCGCTATACGGCCATAAGGCTATAAGGCTTGTATTTTAGCCATGTATAGACTAGGTTCGAACCAAGGGACTTTTAGAGCGGCCGTGTGAGGTGATGTGAAGGGGAGGTTCGCCAAGGGTTTGCAAGGAAGTAAGACACCATAAAGAATACACAAAAACGAAAAATCAAGAAAACGAGATGATCAAAGATGTCAAAACTAATTGAAAACCGAGAAAAGGTCGTTCCTGGTGAAGCGCTGTTCGACGGAGACAACTTCACAGCGGGAAGAGGAACATTTAGAGAGAAAGGAAAGATCCATTCGATGTACACTGGATCTGTAGAGTTCAGAGAAAGAGATCAAGAGGTAAGAGTGATTCCAGAGAAAGGAAAGTACGTTCCACAGCCAGGCGACTCTGTAATTGGAGAAATTTCACGCGTATCACATTCAAACTGGACGGTAGACATAAACTCACCTTACGATGCCATCATGCCTATAGGCGAGGCAGTCGAGGAATATGTCGACCTTACACAGGACGACATAGCTGACTGGTTCGACCTGGGAGACCTGATCGTGGCAAAGGTACAGAAAGTGACAAAGGACAAGGATGTACAGCTCACGATGCAGGACAGGATGGCGAAAAAGCTGGAAGGCGGTAGAGTCATCAACATACCACCTTCCAGAGTACCTCGACTGATCGGCAGAAAGGGTACAATGGTTAACACCATCAAGGGAAAGACAGACTGCACCATCATAATAGGTCAGAACGGTAGAGTGTGGATCAACGGAGATAACCAGAAACTTGCAGTCGCAGCCTGTGAGAAGGTTGTAGAGGAAGCCGACAGGTCAGGACTTACAGAACACATAGAGGACTGGCTGGAAGAGAAAAAGGGAGGTGAACGATAATGCCACAGGAACAGAAAGAAGGACTTCTTGAAGGCGGTACAAGACCAGACGGACGTAAACCGCAGGAAATGAGATCTCTAAACATAGAGGTCGGACTGCTAAACAGGGCGGACGGTTCCGCTTTTGTAGAGCTTGGAAACACAAGAATACTTGCAGCAGTCGAAGGTCCAAAAGAGATGCACCCCAAGCATCTTCAGAAGGACGACAGAGCAGTACTGCAGGCCAAGTATTCCATGGCTCCATTCTCAGTGGACGACAGGATGAGTCCAAAGCCAGGCAGAAGGAGCAAGGAGATCAGCCTGGTAACTCGAAGAGCATTGGAACCTGCAGTAAAACTGGAAGAGTTTCCAAAGACCGGTATCTCCGTACATGTAGAGGTACTGGAAGCAGACGCATCAACAAGAGTTACAGGTATAACTGCAGCAGGTGTCGCACTTGCAGACGCCGGAATACCTTTGAAAGGTATTGTACAGGCTTGTGCAGTAGGAAAGCTTGAGGACACGATGGTCCTGGATGTTGCAGGAGAGGAAGACGCCTATGGAAAGGCAGACATACCTGTAGCAACCATAAACGGAGAGATCGACAGGACAACGCTTCTTCAGATGGATGGAGACATCACAGCTGAAGATGTAAGCGAAGGGCTTGATCTGGCAGAGAAAGGAAACCAGAAGCTCTTCGAAGCTCAGAAGAAAGCGTTGAAGGAAGCCAAATCTAGCAACGGAGGTGAGAACAAATGGTACTGAAAGTAAACGAAGAGAACATTAGGAAGAACATCAGAGGCGGAGAAAGGCTGGATGGTAGAGACTTCAAGGAGTTCAGAGACCTTGAGATAGTTCCAAACTACATCAACGAGACTGCGGACGGCTCCGCACTTGTGAGGTTAGGAGACACCACAGTACTGGTAGGGATCTCAACCGACACCGGAGAACCCTATCCGGACAGACCTAACCAGGGAACTATCATCACCAACGCAGAGCTGACACCGATGGCTTCCCCTCACTACGAGTCAGGACCTCCTGGAGAAGAGTCAGTAGAGCTGGCAAGAGTAGTTGACCGTGGAATCAGGGAATCCGGAATGGTAGATCTGGAAGACCTGGTTATCGAGGAAGGAGAAAAGTGCTGGCTGGTATTCATCGATGTCCATGTACTGGACTACGATGGAAACCTGATAGACGCTGCTTCTATCGGTGCAGTAACTTCTCTACTGCTTGCGCAGCTTCCTGAGATAGATGAAGACGGTCTTATCGACCGGGAGAACTACCAGGAAGAACTACCAACCCATGGAACTCCCATGACCGTAACAGGATCAAAGCTAGAGGGAGAGATCCTGTTGGACGCAACAGCCGAAGAGGAAGAGGTAAGAGACGCCTGGCTTGCAGCCACATTGAAAGAAAGTGGAAATGTGGTTAACATGCAGAAAGGTGGACGGAAGTCCATGACCAAGTCAGAGACCGTCGAGATCCTGGATGAAGCGGAGGAGAAGTGTGAGTTCTTCCGTGAGAAGATCCAGGAAGCAGTGGAAGGGGCCAAGTAGGCCGCTTTTCCTTTCTCTTCTTTTTTATCCTTTTTCCATTGAGAGAGTTGGATGGAGATATCTCCGGAAGGGAAGGTTGGTTTTAAAAGTGTTAATGTTTATTTAGGAATGTTAAGGTGTTACAGCTCCAGAACCTGGAACGGAAAGCTGGACAACAGAGGTTGTAAAAAGATGCCTAAGATAGAGAATGAAGGAACCGAAGTTCACAAGTGCCCTAACTGCATGAGGGAAAGACTGCAGAGGACAGCATCTGGTATCTGGCAGTGCAAGGCCTGCGGAGAGAAAACTGCAGGTGGAGCGTTCAAGCCTGATACAGGTGCTCAGGACAGGCTTGAGAAGACCTTGAGCAAAGAGGTAGAGGAGCTGGAAGAGGAGATCGAGGAGATAGAAGAGGCAAAGGAGAAGCTTGAGGAATAAACTCCAAGAGTTTTTGAACTAGAAACTATAAACTAGAAACCGGTGTATAAAAATGGCAGGATACATCTGCGCGAAATGTGAAGAGGAGATAGACGTAAACCCCGTGAAAGAGAAGCTTATCTGTCCCGAGTGCTCGGGCAGGATGCTTCTGAAAAAACGTCCAAAGACCAGGAAAACTGTTGAGGCCAAATGAGGTTTTTAGCAATGGAAGCAACTCTGGAACTGGATTTAAGTAACCCTGAGAAAGTGCTTGATGCGGTGAAGCCGGATCTACAGGATTCCGATAGGCTGAAGTTTGATGTATCTATAGACGACAGCATACAGCTTAAGCTTAGGTCAAAGAGCCTGGGAGTACTCAGAGGAGGTATAAATACCGCTATGAAACTTGTGAAACTTAGCAAGAAACTTATGAGCTAGATAATACCTAGAAAGGTGAACTACATGAGCGAAAACCAGCAACAGATGGCAATGCAGCTACAGCAGCTGAGACAGCAACTTCAAAACCTGACAGTACAGAAGGAGAATGCTAAAACAGAAAAGAAAGAGGTAGAAAAAGCTCTTGAAGAGCTGGATGGTTCGGAGGGAGAAGACCTGTACAAATCCGTTGGAATGGTACTTGTATCAAAGGACAAGGAAGAGCTACAGGAAGAGCTAGAGGAAGAGAAGGAAGATCTGGAAGTCAGGCTCAAGTCCCTTGAGAAACAGGAGAAGAAACTCAGGGACAAGGTGCAGGACGCTCAGTCGCAGTTTGCACAGAAGATGAAAGGCTCAGGCGGACTTGCGCAATAGAGCTTAAAGCTTACACTCAGCCAAGTCAGAGGGTGTTACCAATGACAGATCTGGAAGCAGTTATACAGAGGATGGAACAGTTGAAAGACAGCAGTTCAACTCCTGTAAACATACAGGAACTGCTTCAGGATTCTATAGAAGTTCTTAGGAACAAGGAGGAAGAGCTTTCTGTACGGGTCAATACTGTATCGAGCTTTATGGATCAGATCTCGAACGATCCTAACGTTAAACAGCACACACGGACAGAAGTGTGGAACATCTCCTCCATGCTTGAGTCGCTTGAGGAGGAATAATTTTCTTAAAAGAGAGGTGGCAAAAAGTGGAGTGGATCAGAGAGAAACTTGAGGATCAACTTGAAAAACATGACAGTTTTGAGGAAGAAATCTACAGTGGAGGAGCGCTGTCGAAAAAGCAGAAAAGGCTATGTGGAGTCGTGGCTTCAAGCCTTGCAAGAGACCGGCAGGGTCTTAAGGAGAATATTGAGAAAGCAAAGGAAGAAGGCGCTGATGAGGCGGAGATATCAGGCGCTCTGAGCTCTGCATGGATGACATCAGGCTCCACACAGATTTACTGGGCTCAGGATCTGTTTGAAGAACAGATCGAACATTCCTGGTACAAGCGCAGACTCAAAGAAGCCTCAAAAGCTTTTGGAAAATTCCACAAAGCAGTTATGGAGGAAGGACCGCTTGAAGAGGATTTCATGGAAGTTCTATGCATGGTGGTGGCCTGCATGGAGAGGTGCAAGCACTGTACAGACGCACATATCCAGCAGGCGCTTGACAAGGGCGCTACAAAAGATCAACTGGCAGAAGCGCTTGGAGTTGCGTGGCTCGTAGGAGGAGATTCTCAGTTGAGTTGGTTTGAGGAGATTGATGTTGAGAATTAGGTCTGCCACTTAACAACCCAACCCTCCATGGATCCGATGCTGGCTTCTTCTGCACTGTCGTATTCCTCAAAGAAGTTCTTGTCCTCTGTGAAACAGGTCATGGAGCGGGAGTCGGAGTTCAGGAAGCGCCTTTCAAACTGTTCCATGACTTCTGCAATCTCCTTTCTCTTTGACTTCTGCTGTATGAATGGTGAGTGGAGGACTATGTGATCAGAGTTCAGAGGTACGGAAAGCGGGTTTTCCTCCCTGAAAGATATATTCAGGCCTGATGACTCTGCATGGTTTTCCGCGCCTTCAAGCTCCATGTCACTTCCTCTCACATCAAGCTCATGGATGTTCATGTCTTTCTTTGCTCTTTCAGCCACTTCTGCGTATTTAGCCCGGTCCACAAATTTTAGGTCAAGGAATGCAAACCGTCTTCCATGGTTTGGGATTTTGCAGGCTATCCTTCCTGCCTCTACAGGTATGACTCCTTCTCCACAGAAAGGATCAATCAGAGGTTCTCCTGGTTTCCAGTGGCTAGATCTCAGCAGGCAGTTTGCAAGTATTGGAGGTGTCCTCGACTCGGAATTCAGGTAGGTTCTGCTGTTCAGTGATTCTCCCGTGGTGTCCACTCCCAGGTATGCCCTGTCCTCGAACAGGTCCAGTATGAACTCTACATCAGGGTTGTCTAGGTCCACCTCAGGAGTCTCTCCGGTGGCTTCTTCGAATGAGTCCACTATCTTCTGGCCTGCTTCCATTGCTATATCCTGAGAGGAAAACTCGTGATCTCCTCTACGGTTAACTCTCACTGCAAAGCTCTGTCCTGACTTTAGTACCTCAGAAAAGTCAGTCTCAATCTTCTCGTAGGCTTCCTTGGTACTCTGGAGTTCAAAACGGTCCAGAAGTACAGCAAACCTCGAACAAGTTCCTGATAGGTAGTTGGCCTGGAAAACCGATCTATCACTTGCTTCTACAATAGCTCTTCCAGGCTCAACCTCGGAGGACTCTAGATCCAATATATCCTCAAGCTCTTCAACTGCCTGACCTTCCATTCCCTCAACAGTGTGTCCTATAAGCTCCAAATCTATCTCCCTCTATCTTTTTTTGTCTTCAATGTTTTGGATTTCCTCTAGTAGTTCCTCCATGCTGTCTACCACCACATCAGCTCTGGATAGATCCAGATCATGATTACTTTCAAAGCCTACAACTTTGAATCCTCCTTTAAGCGCTGCCTCGACTCCTTTCTCGCTATCTTCAACAACCAAAGCATTCTCAGGTTTAACTCCAAGGATATCAGCCGCCTTTAAGAATACCTCTGGATCCGGCTTGTGTCTCTCCACATCTTCAAAAGCAACTACAGCATCAAGGTATCTACCGATCCCCAGTTCCGAGATAACTCCTTCTACCACCTCTCTCATACCACTGGATGCTAGCGCAAGTTTTAAAGATCCATAAAGTTCTTTAACTATTTCTACAGATCCTTTAACAGGTTTCAGATCGCTGAGATTTTCTATATATCTGTCAGTCTTCTGTCGAGCAACTTTATCCACATCAAAGTCAGCGTCCCTCTCTTCCTTAACTATCTCAAGTATGTCCTTAACCGGTTGGCCAGTGTGGCGCTCTATCTCCTCTTCAGAGATGTCCACTCCATTATCCTTTAGAGCCTCTTTCAGGGTTCTTCTGTGTACCGGTTCGGAGTCCACCAGAACTCCATCCATGTCAAAGATCACTGCCTCTACCATGGATAGAGTTTTTCAGGTTAAGGTTTAAAGAAGTTTCCAAACATAGCGGGCTTGACGGAGAACTTGAGGATTTGCACTACGATGGTTCTCGAAGAGAACAGGAGTGGTTCACAATCCCGAAGAGGAGCGAACTAACGTGAGCGGGCCTGACGGGATTTGAACCCGTGGCGACAAGGTAGCTCTTCTGCCTAAAACTCTAACGTATAATGCCGCGGCAGTTAAGAGCCTTGCGCTCTGCCAGACTGAGCTACAGGCCCAACTGGAGATCCAGTTGGCAGATCGTGTGGGATTCGAATCAAAGATTCGAACCCACTCTCATGCATATCTTCTGCAAACTTTTTAAGAGGGTT
>JAXINT010000058.1:0-8000 GCA_034190605.1 Asbonarchaeaceae archaeon (SeqCode)
ATGGACTGGGCTGAGAAGTACAAGTACAATTTCCAGCCTGCTATAGAGATGTTGGTAGAGATGTATGGTTTGGATGTGAAATACAAGCCGTATAAGGAGGTGTGAACACTGCTGGATGATTTTATAGACAGAGAGAACGAGATATTCAGGATTTTGCAGGTATTTGAGGAAGAAGGTTTGGAATATGTGCTTGTAGGTGGCTATGCTGTTTCGGCGTTCAAGCATCGTTTTTCAGTGGATGCTGATGTTGTTGTGATGAGAGAAGACGTAGATGATTTCCGCTTAATCCTGGAGGAAGAAGGTTTTGTGGAAACGGAGCGCAATGATCTTGAGCAGAGGTATGGTAGTGAATTTTTAGCTTTCCAGAAAACGGAAGAGCTTCCCGTAACTGTTGACCTACTGGTAGAGGCCTTAAACTGCAGGCAGACGGATGCCTCGTGGAGCTATAGGTATATGAAACAAAACTCTTTGGAACGAGTTATAGAAGGGTCTGAAAGTGAAATACAGGCCGTAATTCCAGAAAAAGAACTATTTATGGCTATAAAGATGCATAGCGCAAGACTTACCGACTGCCGCGACGTGCTGGCCTTAATGCCTGCGGATTTACACAAGCTTGAGACACACCTAGATCGCGGCGATCCTGATAAACTTGGTGAAAGCTTAAAGAAGGTAAGAGAGACTCTAAAAAGCGAGGGATTTGAAGATTCGTTTAAAGGAGTGTTTTTCGAGAAGGAGTTTTTGGGAGACGCTGTTTCTGAGTTGCTGGGATTTGTAGATCAACAGATTGACAGGTTATGATTCTAATGATAGTAATTTCATTGCACTGCATGTCCCGGAAGTCTTAGGCCATGCAGAGGATCAGTTGAAGGGTAAGGGGAAGCAGTCAGGGCTGGAGAGGTTTTCATAGCGGAATCTCGTTTCTGAAATTATTGGTAATTCTATTACCAATAATCTGAAATTTCTGGTAATATGAATACCAAAAACTTATAAAAATTGGTAATTATGTTACCAATATGAAAGATTTTGGGGTCTTGTTGGATCAGAACCCCTGGTGGAAGGGGGAGGAAGAGCTTAACAGAGACTACGATATACAGCGCTGGAGGGAAAAGGAGTACCGCTGGAAGCCGGATATTGTGGACGAGATACCTCTTGAGCCGTTTGCATTTAACATTGTGGTCGGGCCGCGCCAGGTGGGGAAGACCACTGCTGTGAAGCTACTGATACGGGATCTTATCCAAGATAACATCGAGAAGTCCGTGTTCTATTTCAACTGTGAGGAGATCTCGGATTTCAAGGAACTACTGGAAGTCGTGGAAACGTACCTGGATATAAGAGACAGGGCGGGTATAGAAAGCTCTTATATTTTCCTGGACGAAGTAGCATCAGTGGAGAAATGGCAGAAGGCGGTGAAATCGCTTATAGACAAGGGAACTCTGAGGAATGATGTTCTAACAGTAACCGGCTCCATGAGCCTCAAGATCAAGAGAGAGGCGGAGCTTTTTCCCGGCAGAAGAGGTAATGGCGAGGACTGCCTCATGCTTCCTCTCTCTTTCAGGCAGTTTGTCGAACTTCATGAGCCCGGTCTGGCAGAAGAAATTCCAAGACTTGGAAGCCTGGAGGAAGACGAGATCGCGGAGAAAGCTTCGGAAGCAGTTCTTTTCAAGGACAAGCTCAAGGAACTGTTGCTATCATATTTTGGAACAGGTGGTCTTCCGCTCTCAGTTGCTTCTATGGGAGATGACATCGATGTAAAGACTGCTAAAAAATCGTATCTAGACTATATGAAGACCGATATCCTTGAACTCGGAAAGAGCGATGATGTTGCGCGCGAGGTGATGTCCACTATCCTCACAAAGATGCCCTCACATGTGAGCTGGAGCAAGATCGCCAGAGACATCTCCGTGAAATCTCATAAGACCGCGGCTTCATACGCACGACTTTTCAAGGAGATGTATGCTATCCTGATACTTCCGCACATAGATATATCCTCAAAAAGGCTGAAATACGGCAAAAACAAGAAGTTCCATGTGGTGGACCCACTATTCCTGAAAATCTTTGAAGAGTGGGGGCTGATTCAGCTTGATAACAGGAGAGAGATACTTGCCGAATCCTGCATCGCAAGCCATCTTGCCAGATTCACGAGTGAAGGACTTGACCTTGGTGAAAGAATAGGTTACTGGAAGAATAAAAAGGAGATAGATGTCATCGTAAAGGCTGAGAGAACGAGAGGTTTTGAGGTGAAATGGTCAGATAATGTAAAGGACGTGAAGATGTATGAGAAGTATGGCGAACACATGGACAGCATGGTCTTTCTATTAGAGGACAATTTTAAAACCGATCCTCTGATAGTGCCAATACCCGTCTTCCTGGCAATGATATAACTGCGTCAAGATCACATACCGGGGTTTTTCTATACCGTGTTGAAATCCTCCTTAAAAGTGTTTAAAACAACGAAGGTCTCCGTCCTCTTCACCTCTTCCTGGGGCAGAACCTCCTTGATAAAATCGTCCATGTCGCGCGTGCTCTTGAACCTGCATACAACCATTGCGTCAAAGCTCCCGGTGACATCGTAGACCGCCATGACGTTGTCGCTTCTTGTGATCTGTTTCTGGCTCTCTACTAGACTTCCACGCCTGAAACGGACTGCTATCAGCGCCTTTACAGTGTATCCCAGCTCCTCGTAGTTCGCCTTTATAGTGAACCTGTCGATTATCCCTTCCTCCTCCAGGTCCTGGATGTGGTTGTTTACAGTTGTGATCGAGACCCCAAGCTCTCTTGCGAGATCTTTCAATCTCTGCCTCGAGTCCTCTGACAGCTCCTTCAGCAGCTTCTGGTCGAATTCAGATACCATCTTGATTTAAATTTTTAAACCTAAAACTTTTTAAGATTTAGATTTTTGACAATATTCCGGGATATTTTTAGATTTTATGGAATTTTATGGCTGTCTTACTTAAAAAAGGCCGACCAATCAAGTCCACATGTCAGGAGAACTTAAGACACTGGTCTTTCCGGACTTGGAAGGAAATCTTAGAGCACTTCATACTGAAAACACGGGAAGAAAATACTTTGACGGAAGCTCAATCGAGGGCTTCCAACCTATAGAGGACAGCGATCTGGCATTCGAACCGCTGGAAGACATAGAACCAAGAGAATTATTTGGAAGAGACCTGTACATGTGTGGCATATATACACCAGAGAGAGAACGGTACGAAAAAGATCCAAGAAAGATACTTGAAGACACGCTGGAAGAGCTTGAGGAAAAAGGCTACAGCGCAAAGGTCGGAGTAGAACCGGAGTTCTTTCTCCTGGACGAGGACGGAGATGCTATAGATGATGCCGAATATTTCGATCTTACTGTGAGTGAGATTATCGCTGAAGCAAGGGAAGAGATGAAAGAGGCCGATATAGCTGTTCAAGGCTACCATTCAGAAGTTGCAGGCTCGCAGTGGGAGAAAAAGACTGATTTCACAGATAAATCACCTTTAGAAGTAGCAGACGAGACTCTGCTCTACAAGAAGATTGTCAGAGAGAAAGCAGCTGAAAAAGGCCTGAAGGCCAGCTTTGATCCAAAGCCGTTTGAAAGCGAGAACGGCAGCGGTATGCACATGCACTTCTCTCTATGGAAGGAGGGAGAAAACCTGTTCTCAGGAGGCAGGTATGAGGATGATTCTAAAAGAGAGAACATAAGCAAGGAGGCGGAATACTTTATCGGAGGAATACTGGAGCACGCAGATGCTCTCAGCGCAGTGGTGTCCGCCACGGAAAGCTCATATAACCGTATTGTTCCTGGAAAAGAGGCGCCTACAAAGAAAGTGGCTGGCCATAGAAACCGTTCCTGTCTTGTCAGAATCCCTGCCTTTGATTCGGAAGGCAGTGCAAGAATAGAGTACCGCGCCCCTGATCCCTCCTGCAACCCTTACCTTGCCTTATCTACAGCCCTGAAGGCAGGGATGCATGGTATTGAGGAGGAGATTGAACCAGAGATGATGGAGGAGTACGGGAATGAGAATGAAAATGCCTATGAGGCGGAAGAGGTGGAAGAGCTTCCAGGATCTCTTTCAGAGGCCCTCGGTTACTTGGAAGAAGACGAGGTTGTCAGGGATGCGCTTGGAGAAGCTTTTGCGTCTTACCTGGAGTTAAAAAGGGATAAAGAGTAATACTGATCTCATGTTTGAGGAAAAAGAGACCTATGTGAACTTCCATTCCGATAGCGTGAAGGAACATTTCGAGAAAAATGTTAAGAATTCTGGACCCGTCAGAAGAAGATTTTAGGGAGTTTGAGAAACTCTAGAAATTACAGCTCATCTATCTTTGAAGCAAGTATAAAGTCGTTCTCATGGAGGCCATCGATCTCATGGGTGAATATCTTGATCTCGGCTTCTCCCCAGGTAAAGCAGATGTTGGGATGGTGTCCTTCCCGTTCTGCAATCTCTCCGACCTTGTTAACGAACTCCAGCGCCTCTTCAAAGTCATCAAAGCTGAACTTCCTCCTAAGGTGGTGTCCCTCAACAACTTTCCAACCCTGGTCCAGTCTTTCCAGCATCTCACTCCATTCCTCCTCTTCCATTGGAGGTATTCCTCCCTGGCAAGGTTCACATTTCTTTTCCGAAAGTCCGGACATGGTCAATCAATTTCTTGTGGCTAACTTTAATATTCTTCCGTTCCCCACCATGTAAACTGTCATGGACCTGACCTCAAACCTCAAGAAGAACCTGCAGTTCTACTTCCTGATAGCGCTTCTGATAGTGTTTGGAGGCATAAGCCTGATGATAATCTGGCGATACATAGGTTACATACTTGTAGCAGCATTTCTGGCCTTTTTAACTTACCCAATATTTTCGAAAGTAAATAATAAGGTTGAAAACGAGGACCTGGCATCACTGCTTGTCATAATAGCCATAGTGGTGATAATAGTACTGCCTCTACTAGGCGTCTCCGGAATGCTGGTTAACGAGGCATCAGCATTTGTAAGGCAGACGACTATAGACTCAGGACAGCTTTTTGAAAGAGTTGAAGGCGGCTGGAAGGCGATAGTTCAAGGTAACGCGGAGATAAAAAACGCCATAGCACGATCACTTACCGGCCTCTCAGGAGCGTTACAGAGAAACCTGGCAAACCTTGTTGGAGCTGTTGCAGACTTCTTTATAGGAATATTCATGATGCTTTTCCTCATGTACTATCTATATAAGCAAGGACCTGCAGCTGTATCAGTTTTGAAGGAAGTAATGCCCATGGAGAAAGAATACAAGGACAGGCTGTTCTCTGAGGTGGACGGAGCTGTCAAAGGAGTATTCCTAGGCCACCTGTTTACAGCTTTTGTACAGGGAATTGTAGGAGCAACAGGATTTCTGCTATTCGGTATATCCAGGCCGATACTCTGGGGGTTCGTGATACTGCTTCTGGCGGTAATACCTTTCCTGGGTCCTTTTGTTATCTACATACCTGTAAGTCTTGCATTCTTCTTCTCCGGAGACCCTATTCTAGGAATACTTCTACTAGTGTACGGTGTAGGATTTGTAGGCCTGGTAGACAACTTTGTAAGGCCTTACATGACAAGCATGTACACCGAGATACATCCTGCAGTTGTGCTGGTATCGGTTATAGGCGGAATGGCAAGCATGGGCGCAATAGGCATACTTCTGGGGCCTCTGTTCTTTGCTATATTTGTGGCGCTCATAAGAACCTATCAGGATACTGTTTCTGACATGATAGGATGAGAGATACTATGTCATTTTTCTTTCTTGTACTCCAGATCCAGCATGCTGTAGGGATATGTTAATCCTAGGCAGATATATTCTTGACGAATCTGAAGGTAGTGTTTCTCGATTTCGCCGTTTTCATAGATGTGGTGTATTGCATAGGTTTGGATTCTGTCTGTCTCACCCATACTAGCTAGATGTTTTACATCTTCTAGAGCCTTTTTTGTATCTATTTCTGTCATTTTCTTGTTCTTTCCCAAACTGAATCCGTATTTTATCGACATTGATTCAATTTTCTCTGGCGCTTCGTCTCCTGAAAGAAGTTTAAAGATTCCTGCATAGCTGATCAAGCTTCCCTCGGATTTAGTTCTTCCTTGAAAAAGATTTTTAATAGATCTGTATAGTTCTCCCATGGCTTTAGTTCTCCTTTCCTCCAGTCTTAATGCACTTTAAAATAATTTTTGCTTCAGTCCATGAAACCTTGACCTTTATTTATCTCCAGCTACATTTCTTTGACATGACCTCTGCAGATGAGATTGCCGATTTTGTCCAGACCGTCTCCTACAGTCAATTCTCGGAAGAAGTTATAGAGGAGCTGAAGAAGAGAATACTTGATTCTATAGGGATAGCAGTAGGCGCTATAGGGAAGAAACCTGTTGAAATGGTCAGGGAGACCGTCCATGAGATGGATGGAGAGGGCTGCACGGTCTGGGGTTCTGGGAAGGAGGTTTCTCCCGAGCAGGCAGCCATGATGAACACGGCCCTGACCAGATACCTGGACTTCATGGACTCTTTCCTTGCGCCTGGAGAGACACCACACCCCTCCGACAATATAGCCTCTGCAGTAGTCTGTGGAGAATACAACAACTGCTCTGGAAAGGAGCTTATAGAAGCTGTAGGAGTTGCATACGAGATACAGGCAATGCTTGCGTGGAACGCCCCTGTAAGAGACCGCGGATGGGACCACGTAACCCACACAATATTTTCAGCCACGGCTGCAGCTTCAAAGATGCTTGAGCTAGGTAAGGAGAAGACAAGAAGCGCAATTGCGATTGCAGGGACCGCACACAATGCTTTGAGAGTCACTAGAACCGGAGAAATAACCATGTGGAAAGGGATTGCAAGCGCTAACACCGCTAGAAACGCTGTTTACTCCGCTTTACTTGCGAAAAATGGTGTTGAAGGGCCTAGAGATGTATTTAACGGCGAAAAAGGATGGAAACATATAGTCTCTGGAGAATTTGACGGAGACCTCTCTACAGGATGTGAATCTGTAAAGAGAGTTATGACCAAGAAGTATGTGGCGGAGACATATGCGCAGTCGGCTGTAGAAGGCCTGCTTGAATTGATAGAGGAAGAAGGTATAGATGCTCACAACATCAGATCCATAGAGCTTGAGACCTTCCATGGCGCCTACCAGATCATAGGCGGAGGTGAGGGAGGAGATCGTTACAGTGTTAGAGATAAGGAGCAGGCAGATCACAGCCTTCCCTACATGCTGGCGGTTGCAGCTCTGGACGGAGAACTGTTCAACGCCCAGTACGAGCAGGAAAGGATTGAGAGAGACGATGTTCAGGAACTTCTCAGAAAGGTCAAGGTTAGCGAAGATGAAAAGTTAACCGAGCGCTTCGAGAGCGGAGAGATGCCTGCAGTGCTTGATGTAGAGCTTGAGTCTGGGGAAACCTTTCATGTGGAGAAGAGCAGTTTTGAAGGCCACCCGAACAACTCTGCCTCCTGGCAGCAGATAGAGGACAAGTTCCACGCCATGACCGAGGAGTTCTACAGTAAGGAAAGGCGCGAGGGGATTGTTGAAGCGGTAGAAAGCCTTGAAAAAATCTCTGTCAGGGATCTTGTGAAGCTTCTTGGAGAGGAATGAGGAAAGCCTCCCTACCAGATATTAGAACCGGACAGCTCCTTTTTCCTTTCAGACCAATCGTCATAGTTCTTAACAGTTTCCTGAGAATCTCACGCATCTAGCGTATCTTCTCTTTCATTAAATTAGTCCTAACCATGCCTTTCAGTCATTCCTAGTCCAAATCCTCGATACAGCGTTCTATACGCCTTTTAAGAGCTTCAGGCGCGTCTTGCCCTATCCTCTCTGCCTTTTCCACTATGCCTTCTGAATAGCCGTATTTTCCGTCTTCCTCTTCTATCTCCACCTCATCCTCAAGCTGTTCCAGAGCTTCTCCGAACTTCGAGTATCTGAAGTCCAGATTCTCCTCTTCTAAATTTTCTTGGAGGTAATCAGCTATCTCTTCCTTTCTAAAATATTCTAGGGACTCTTTCAGATATCCCAGAACC
>JAXINT010000026.1:0-7716 GCA_034190605.1 Asbonarchaeaceae archaeon (SeqCode)
GGAGAAATAGCTGGAGAGAAAGTTACAGATGTATTCAAGCAGGAAGGAGTTGTAATCCACGAGGTCGATGGCGGCGGGTTTGAAGAAGGAGAGGACGTCCAGGGCAGTATAGACTGGGATAGAAGGAGACAGCTCATGAAACACCATACAGCCACGCATCTGATAAACGGCGCTACAAAAGAAGTTCTTGGAAACCATGTCTGGCAGGCAGGTACCAAGAAGACAGTGGAAAAAGCCAGGCTGGATGTCACGCACTACAAGGACCCTACAGAGGAGGAGCTTGACAGGATCCAGGAACTGGCCAACCAGTGGATAGAGAAGGATCTACCGGTCGAGAAAAGAATCATGGAGAAGTCAGGTGCAGAGAGGAAGTACGGCTTCATAATCTATCAGGGAGGAGCTCCACCAGGAAACAGCCTAAGAGTGGTTACAATTGGGGAGAACAAGGACATAGAGGCCTGTGGAGGCACACATGTGGACAGCACATCAGAGGTGGAAGAAGTAGTGATAGTTGGAGTCAACAAGGTACAGGACGGAGTCTACAGGCTTGAGTTTAAGGCGGGAGAGGCTGCAAGGGAGTTCAAGCAGTACAGAAAAAACCTCGAGAAAGAGCTGAAGAACTGGATAGATACAGAAAACTATCATCTCGGAGATGTTGCTGATATATTTGATACAGAGATAGACAACCTCCCAGCCGTTGTATCAAGGTTTGTGGACGAATGGGACAGTCAGAGAGAGGATATCTGGGAGCTGGAAAGCCTTGTTGAGGAGGGAATCGACCACACCTATGATGAAAAGCCTAGAGATCCAAGAGCCCTGTTCAACGAATGGAAGAAGCAGAAGAAGGACATCCAGAGGCTTGAGGAACAGATCGAGAAGAACCTCAAGAAGGAATTTATACAGCGTGACTCCAAGTACATAAAGGAAGAGATACCTATTGACGACGTAGGAACCTTGATAAGGATTGCAAAGCATGTTACTTCAGAAGAAGAGGACAATGCAGTAGTTTTAAAGGGTAAGAATGCAGTGATAGCTGCGCAGGGAGAAGATTCTGACCGAGATCTTGAAAGCGAGGTTGAAAGGCTTGCAGAAGTTGTTCAGGGTTCCGGAGATTTTGTAAAAGGTTTCAAGCTTAAGAGAGGAGTAGAGCTCTAGTCTTCTATCATTTCCTCCGCGTCTTCCTGAAGGCTGTCTAGTACATATTCCTTTATGTCCAGCTCCTTCTTCTGGCTGCTGGAAAGCTGTGCAAGCTCTCTGACTGTGAGTATGTCCTTCTTGGACAGCTCCGTTCTTACATGGTCGGAAGGGCGCATCATGGATATCGGATACGCGTTGTTCCTCTCTATGATCTGGTCAAGGCTGTCCTCCTCTGGATACTTCCAGGCAGTCATCCTCACATTTTTACACTCAGCATATTTCTTGGCGTGGTCCGAGAGTTTGGTGTTCACTATCACCCAGGCCCGATCGACCTCTATAGAATTATTTCTACCCTTCTGGTAGCCCTGGTTTAAGTCATGTAGCCTTGCCCAGTGTCTCATAGGTACATCAAGCCCTGTATAGCGGTGCTGGTGGTAGTGGTGCTTGCATTCCACGACATACTTGACATCATCCACCCTGGCTATTACATCTACCTCATGGTCAATGCATTCTCCCTGTGGCTTGGGTCTTGGAGACCACTCGGCATTCACTCCCTCCCATCGAAGGAGCTTGGTTATAAATTTTTCAAATTCGTGGTATTTGGGCTTAAGACTGGCTATTGAACCCCTTAAACAGTATTTCATGGCGTATATCTCATTTCTCTCCTTCATCTCCCTGTAGACGATTTCAAAAACTTTTTCCGTGCTCATGCCGCCCTCCACCCTTCTACCAACCTCCTTCTCTATATCCTTGGCCTCAGCAAGAGAGAATCCAGCTCTCAATGCTGATTTTCTAATCTTTTCAGGCCTGTACTTCCTTGTACCACCGTGAGCATCCTTTATCTTCATACGGAGACACCACATCATCTATATAGGAAGAGGACTATAAAATGTTTTGAGATGAAGCAGATTAGGGAATGGCTGTACGAGAACAGGAAAGGATTTTATGCATTCTTCAGAGTTGTTGTAGGGTTGCTGTTTGCGCAGCACGGAGCTCAGAAGCTTTTCGGACGGTTAGGAGGATCAGCAGCCGCATTCCCTAACTTCATGTTTTGGATAGGGATTATAGAGTTCTTTGGAGGTCTCCTAGTGGCAGTAGGTTTTCTTACAAGGACAGCTGCGTTCTTCAGTCTTGCGAACATGGTAGGAGCGCAGATAAAAGTGCATCTACCACAGGGATTTGTACCCATACAGAACGGTGGAGAGCTATCACTCATGTTCCTAGTTTCATTCCTACTGATCCTTGTCTACGGAGCCAGGAAATGGAGTATTGAGACGGCTCTATGGAGGAAGAACTAGGTATAATTGTGATTAGTATAACGGCAGTTATAACTTCTACTACCTCTGTATAAATCTGTAGAACAATGTTATACTCATCATCTCTCGGAACTCCAGAAAGTTATAAATCATGAGACCTAATTCTTGTAGTGTGAGAAGCGATGGAGGAGGAAAATGTTGTGATAATGGGGGCGGCCGGACGTGACTTTCACGACCACATCACCTACTTTAGAGGAAATGAGCGATACAGAGTTGTCGCCTTCACAATGGCGCCAGGTCAAAACCTGGGAGAGTCCGATGGAGGAAAAAGGATATTTCCAGAAGCGCTTGCAGGAGAGAACTATCCGGAAGGAATACCTATACTTCCTGAGAAGGATCTGGAAGAGATAATCGGGGAGAAAGATGTTGATAGAGTTGTACTGAGCTATTCAGACCTTTCTCACGAGTTCGTTATGCATCAGGCTTCAAGAGCGATAAGTTCTGGTGCTGATTTCATGCTTATAGGTGCAGACTCAGTTATGCTGGAGTCAGAAAAGCCCGTAGTGGCTGTAGATGCTGTCAGGACTGGTTGTGGTAAGAGTCAAGTGTCTAGAAAGACTGCAAGGGTTCTGAAGGACATGGGATATAACACTGTTATAGTCCGGGAGCCCATGCCTTACGGAGACCTGGAAGAGCAGGAAGTGATGCGCTTCGAAACACTGGAAGACCTTGACAGGTATGAGGCCACAATTGAGGAGAGGGAAGAGTACGAACACCATATAGAGGCAGGACACGTTGTATATGCAGGTGTTGACTACGAAAAGATATTGAGGGAAGCAGAGGAAGAGGCAGACGTTATTCTCTGGGACGGAGGAAACAATGAGCTTCCGTTCTTCAAACCAGATATTCACTTCGTGCTGGCTGATCCTCATCGACCAGGCCATGAGTTAAACTACCATCCAGGCGAGTCCAACCTGAGAAGTGCAGACTATGTGATCATAAACAAGGAGAACACCGCGGAGAAGAAAGATATAGAAACCGTGGAGAAGAATGTAAGAAGTGTGAACCCGGAAGCGGAAATAATCCATTCGGACTCCGTTGTCTCAGTTGATAAACCGGAGAAGATAGAAGGTAAAAAAGTACTCGTTGTTGAGGACGGCCCAACACTGACCCACGGAGGAACAAGCTACGGCGCCGGAACAGTAGCTGCAAGACAGCATAACGCAGAACCAGTTGATCCGAGAGGAAGTGCTGTAGGCTCGATCAGGAAGACGTTTGAAAAATACCCTCACCTCGGTAAGGTTCTACCGGCCATGGGGTATGGGAAAGAGCAGATAAAAGAGCTTGAGAGAACTATAAACAATGTAGACTGTGACGCGGTTATTCTAGGGACGCCTGCGGATCTGAGAAACATCCTGGAGGTTGAGAAACCCGTGGTCAGGGCAAAATATGGTATAGAGGAGAAAAACAAGACTATAAGAGAGGTTCTTGAGGAAAACAGGGAGATACTGGAGAAATGAAGGAGGAGTACCGGAATGACTTTTGAGGAAAAGATAGAGGACATGAAACGGGTTGAGGAGATTGTAGAGGAATTTGTGAAGCAAGGTTTCTACCATGTCGTGGAGCATTTCGAGCTGGTGGAGAAACTTCCTTTTGCCAGGAGAATCCTCAAGTCCGTATCCAAGGAACCAACACCTGTACGGCTCAGAAAGGCCCTGGAGAAGCTAGGACCTACCTTTATCAAGCTGGGTCAGGCCCTTGCCGAGAGGCCGGACCTGATACCTGAGGAGTACACAGAGGAGCTGGAGAAACTGGAGGACCGTGTAGAACCGATAGAGGCCGAGAAAATTGTGGAAGTCATAGAGGACAGCTTTGGAAAGGATCTAAACGAGTTATTTAAAGAATTTCAAGAGGAGGCAGTTGCTTCAGCCTCTATAGCCCAGGTGCATAAGGCCAAGCTTGATTCAGGTGAAGAAGTCGCAGTCAAGGTGATGAAACCAGGAGTAAAGGAACAGATAAAGACGGATCTGAGGATTATGGAGTTCCTAGTAAAGGAGGCAGAGTTTGCCTCAAGCTACCTTAGGGAGAGACATATAAAAGAGATATTTGGCCAGTTCAAGAACTGGACCTTGAATGAGTTGGATCTTAGAGAGGAAGGTAGAAACGCGGACAAGTTCAGAAAGAACCTTGAAAATGACAGAGAGGTATATATACCTGAAGTCTACTGGGAACAAACAAATGAAAAGGTGCTGACATTAGAGTATCTGGATGCGACAAGAATAACCAATGTAGAGGAGCTACAGGAAGAGGGTGTGGACGTGAAGAAGGCGGCAGAGAACGGTATAAGGGCGATACTCAAACAGATTCTTAGGGACGGCTTCTTCCATGCGGATCCACATCCTGCAAACATCCTGGTGGACAAGGACGGAACGATAAACTACGTGGACTTCGGAATCATCGGAAAGCTCAGTCCAAAGGAGAGGAGGTACACCGCCCTTGCAATGTTGAACGCTGCTCTCCTGGACGCTGAAGGTGCTGTAAAGGCGCTTACAAAGATTGCTGCAAGGCTTGAGGACGCTGATCTGGAGAAGTTTGAGAAAGACGTGAACAAGGTTCTGATGGATATCGAGGATTCCGCAATTGCAGATGAGAGCTTTGCCAACGGATTCATGAGGATTGTTAATTCAGCTCTTGAAAACGGTGTTCTAATGCCTTCAAAGTTTGTAGTGGCAGGAAAGGCCCTACTGACCGTGGAGGGCGCAGGCCTGAAGATACATCCTGGCTTCCAGCCTAGAAAGGAACTCAAAGGATTGATAGAAGGAATAGTTATCAAGCAGAACAGTCCAGGAAGTATTGTAAAAGACTTCGTGATGAACCTGCTTGAGAACAGAGACCTAATAGACCATGCACCAGAGAAGATAGACGATGCGCTGGAAGGCATGAAACATCTTGGAGAGAAAAAAGAAGATGTAAGCGTAGATATTGATACTCGAAAGATATCAGAAGCCATAGTTGCAGGTTCACTGGTTATAGGAGGTCTGCTAGTCTATGTTCTATCAACCGGCAGGTGGGCGCAAGTTGGAGGGTTGCTAGCATTCATTCTAGGACTTATTATAGGGTTTTTATCGGTTAAGAGCTGAAATTTAGCGTTCATCCATGAGCGCTCGAGAAATTTTTCAGTTTTTTTGGAATACATCCCACAAATTTTTACAAATTCTTGGGATACATTTGAAAAAATTTAAAGTCTCAGCCTTTACTCCTTCAGGAGCCACTTCCACAGAGGTATGAACTCTATCTTACGATCTGTTCCATGCCAGGAGACCTGTTCTACAGCCTCATAGTCTCCCGTTATAACAAGAAGGTTTTTGCACCTTAGGTTTTTACTTGCGTTTATAAGACCTCTAATCTCTCTCTTTCGAGTATCTTCATCGCTTATATCGTAGGTTACTTGGATAAGCTTCTGTATGTCTTCATTTTCCTTGACGACAAAGTCAGTCTCATGGCCCTGATCGTTCTTGTAATAGAAGAGCCTTCCACCGCCATCAAGTGCGCGTTTCTTGAGTTCTACCGCCACAAGGTTCTCGTACAGCCGTCCCATATCCTCCCTTACCTTGAAACCTTTAGCATGGACGAAACCAGGGTCTATTGAGTAGACTTTCTTCTTGGACCTAAGATGCTCCTTTGTCTTATATGAAAATCTCCTGACCGTGAAAAGCAGGAAAGCCTCTTCCAGGTATCCTAGGTAGTTCTCCACAGTTTCCACGCTAGACACCTTTGTAGCCTTCTTAAGAGCATTGTAGGAGAAAGGCCTTGCTATATTGGAGAGAAGATGGACGGCAAGGTTCTCCAGGGCCTCGTAGCTACGCACATCGTGTCTCTTGACTATATCGTTGTAGACTATATTGTCTAGCAGTGTCTTGAGGTAATTCGTATGGCTCACCTCCTTTACAAGCGGCTCTGGAAAGCCTCCTTTCTCTATGTATTCCTTCAGAAGAGCCTTCTTCTCCGAGGACGTGAACCCTTCCTTGTCCCGATCACTTTTCTCCCACCTCATGAACTCCGGGAAGCTTAAAGGGAAGAGATACGTTGGAAGATGCCGGCCTGTGAGATGCGTTGCAAGTTCTCTGCTAAGGAGCTTTGAATTGCTACCGGTCACTATAAGGTCGTATCCTTGCCTCTGGAGCCGGTTTACAAACAGCTCCCACTTTGGAAGGTTCTGAACCTCATCCAAGAGAAGCGTATCAAAATCTCCATAAACCTCATCTGCAGCCTGTAGAAGCCGGTTATAGTCCTCAACCTCCGAAAGAACCTCGTCATCGAAATTTAGGTAGGCAAAACTGTTTTGTCCAGCTGTATGAAGCGCCAGAGTGGACTTACCTGACCTCCTAGGCCCCATAATGACCTTGACCAGGTCCGAATCCCTGCCCTTTACCGCAGTATCTCTGTCTATATAGCGCCTATCTAGGAGATCCTCAGCCTCCCTCCTCTGCATCATGACAGCATCCTCAATTATACCCATGTTTTCAAATTGTATCCCACAACTTTATAAGTTTTTTTGGAATACATCCCACAAATTTTTACAAATTCTTGGGATACATTTGAAATAAATGGCAGAGTTCCGTACACGCGCCTTGCATAACACTGTTATATCAGTTAAACGGAGAGATCAATCTCCAACAGCGTCTTTCTCCCACCCCTCACTGAAGATCCTGTCCTCCTCAACCCCTCTTTCCTCTAGGAGGTCTAAAGTGTCTACAACCATCTGAGGGACTCCACAGACATAGAAGTGCTTGTCTTCAAAGCTTTCAAGGAAGTCTTCAAGGTGTTCCTGCACAAAACCTTCAGGACCGCCCCATTCCTCGTCTGAGAGCGAGTAGACGACCTTGAGGTTCTCATGTTCTGCTTCAAGCTGATCAAGTGTCTCGCGGTACATAAGATCCTCTTGTGTGCGCTCTCCAAAGAAAAACCAGGCATTTCCTGAGCCTTCCTTGAGGTACTGTTTTAGCATGGCCACCATTGGAGTGATTCCGGTGCCTGTTGAGACAAATACCGCGTTTTTCTCCAGGTCTCTTAGGTACAGGTTGCCACTAGGCTCGCTGACCTCTATAGTATCTCCGGGCTGCCTGTCGTGCATGAATGTAGAGGCAATGCCGTCCTTGTATCTCTTTATAGCCAGGACAAACTTCTCGGTTCCTGGAAGATCTGTAGGAGTGTAAGGGCGCGAAACCTCTTCTCCATCCTTTTCAAAGTGTATAACCGTATGTTGGCCGGGTTTGAATTCCCACTGCGCATCCTTCAGCTCTAGCTGGAACTGTTTGACCCT
>JAXINT010000056.1:0-7643 GCA_034190605.1 Asbonarchaeaceae archaeon (SeqCode)
GCGCTGGTCTCCTTCACTGTCCCGTTCCCGGAGCCAACGCTTACCTCGTCAAGTCCGAATGTGTCCCTAATGAGCTCGGGTTTTTCTTCGACATGCACATAGGTTCCGCCATTGTCTGATACAAAGCTTTCAAGCTGGCCCTCATTCTGAATGTCTCCAGTGTCAAGGTTCGAACCTTCCGAGATAACGCTGTTATACTCCCCGTTTGAGGCGTTTACCAGCATGTCGTCAAACATCGCCTTACCATCCTCAGTATAGTTGTAAACTTTCCTCGCTGTAAGCCCGGGCAGACTCTGCTGGCTATTGTCCGATGGCCAGTAGAGGTCCCAGGCCACTGAGGAGCTGTTCAGAACCTCCAGTAGCTTCAGGTTTCCTATGGAGTCGCCTTCTTCCGGTATAAAAGCAACAGGATCCTTTCCAATTCCCGCCTCCAAACTTTTTATTTCCGCTATATCTCCCTTAGAGGTTATCTTGAGGTAGAAATCGTTGTTATCCGCCCTTATAGCATCTCTCTGATCTGAATACTTCATGTCCTTCAGCTCCACGGCCTTCCCATTGTCAAGGAAGTGGTCCTTCCCCTTCTTTGCCAGACCTATTATATCAACATTTGAGGAGGTCCAGTCATCGGGATGGCCTGGAGACCGAATGAGCAGATCCGTAACCCTTACGACTCTATTTTTAACCACTCTATCCTGATTTAAAGCAGTTCTGTTTTCATAGGATGTATTCCATGCGAGAAGAGATATGTTCACAATAACTAGGAATATTATGGAGCTTGCAATCAGATCTGTGGTGAACATCTGTCCCTTCCTACGGCTGTGATACAACTATGACACCTCCCTGATTCTCAACCTTGTTTTTACCTGGCTTTACATCTCCTTTCACATCTTTCACGGCTGTATCGGAGGTTATGAACTTGTCTCTGTACTCTAAGACTACGGTGCCGTTTCCCAGCGTCACATTGTAGGCTGCTCCATCTATATCTTCTCTAAGATTAAATTCCCTGCTGAATCCATCTCCCTGGGTAAGAGCTAGATCCAGGTCAAAGCTGATTTTATCAGCTAATGATTTGGCTATGGTCTGTCTATCGTTTTCCACAGCTCTGGCCTGTCTGTTAAGAAAGAAGGTGTAGAACCCCGTGAATATCAGGAGAGCCAGGATTATCATGACTAAGAATTCTAGGGACGACTGCCCAGACCTGTATCTACTTGGCGCTGACGTTGACCTGTTCATTCCAGGCTTCCACCACCATTGTGTGTTTTCCTTGAGAGTTTGGTATGCTACCGCTAACATTAAAGTCCATGACATTGTAGAAATGTGCAAGTCTGCCTCCTTCGACCTCACGAGCTACATGGAAGTAGTTTTCAGTGACGTTGGTCTGCTTTATGTCTTCAGGCAGCCTGATATCTATAGATACTTTTGCAGGCTCACCCTGAGAATTAACAAGAGATGCAGCCTCTTCCAGGTTGTTCAAGGCGTTCTTGGTAAGAGATGACCTGAAGGAATTTTTGAGCTCAAAACTTGTCTGCTGTGTCTGTATGACTAGAGGCGCAGCTATAAACAGCGCTATACTTACCATTGCTAGATATTCTATAGCCGCCTGCCCTTTAGAAAATTCCATAACTTTTGAATTGTATCCGCCGGTTTAAATGTTTGGGGAGCTCCGGCGACTGGAGATGCCTCTAGATGTTAGGAGGGAAAAAAGAGATAAAGAGAAAAAGAAAAAGAAAGGGTAAAAACCCTTATTACTTACGGTACAGGGCCTCTAAGCTGTCCTGAGCCAGATGTCTTGGCATCAATGTCGTTGTCCGTCAGAGTGTACTCCAGAAGCACATCAGCAGAAGCACACGCTCCTGAATCTCTATTCAGCCCAGTAAGGCTGAAAGTTGATGTCTCTCCTGCAGGTATAACTGTGTTGAGTCCTGTCGTGTTCTTCCATCCGTCATCGTACTGCAGCTTTATCGCGGTTACATTGACCTTTTCGCTAGCAGCACGGATCGACATGTCAATGGCGTCAGAACCGGTGTAAGCCCATGCGTCAATCGATGCCGGCTGTCCTGAAAACCTAGGAGTAGCCTTCTGACACTGATTGAAGACTCCCAAGTTAACCAGTACTGCACCGACAATAACTATAGCGAGCAAGGCCCAGCCATAAGTTGTAAGGTACTCGATCGCTGACTGACCCTTCCTGCTCCTAAGACGCTTCGAATTCATTGCTATCACAACAAAGATTTTACCGCGCGGTATATATAAGTTTTCCCGTTTTTGCTGTTTTGCGCCTATAGATCCAGCTTATAGACGACAAAGCCGATGCTTACATGTGGTGTAGTACACATTTTTGGTCGGGAGGTAAGGCGAGAGCCTCAGACCATGTTGATAGATCAGACAAAACTTCCGAACGTTGATGTCACTATGGCCTGTGCGATGAGGAAGAGGGCTACTCCAGCACCTACGAAGAAAGGCATGTACTTCACACCTTCCTTGACATTTCCGTTCTTTATCTCGGATATTATTAGAGCTGCAAAGATGTTTGAAACTATTATAGCTACTAGAGCAAAATCAGCGAAGAACTCCGGACTTATGGACGGCTTGCTAAATCTTAGAGGTCCTGTGGAAGGCAGGTTCTCGAAATTAACTGACTGTGAGGTCCACATGGAGTTAGTCCTCTTTGTCAGGAACACTGATATAGCGAAAAGCAGTGGAGCACCTAAAACCGATGCAATAGTTATAAACAGAGAATACATCCTTACATTTGTCTTTATCTCTTCTCTCAGCTGTAAGGACTTCTGAACGTCTGATGCAGAGGACTCTAACAGCTTTGATATATCGCCACCAGCTTCGATAGAGTCCTGGAGAAGGTTCAAGGTCTCTGCAAACAGCTCGGAATTTGTTGATTCTGCAAGTTCGGAGAGAGCGTCTCTGACAGAGGTGCCGCCAAATATCTCTACTGCTACATGTCTTAGATCCTCTGCAAGAGGTCCAAACTCGTCCCTTGCTGCAAGAAGGAAGGCTTTCTCAACTGTAAGCCCGGACTCTATGTTTGCGCTCACTAGCTGTAGAGCGTCAGGAAGCACTCTTTCTATCTCCTTCTTCCTCTTGTTTGCGAGCAGTGTGAATACTAGATAGGGTATGAAGAATACAAGAAGCAGGTATCCCGTGGAAAGCACTGATGCCACGGTCAGAGAGGTTGAGAAGAGAGGTACAAATACCGCTCCCAGCACCAGGAACAGGGCATAAATGTAGAAGACGATCTCCTTCTGATTAGATATCTTTGCGTGTCTAGCCTCTTCTTCCAGCCATCCCCTGTAAAACTCGGGTATAAGACTGTAAACTATTTCCACGAGCCTTTTCATCACCATTATACTTTCACCACCGGTCTCTTGCTCTTAACTATGTTTATAAACAGGATCTGGAATATCACAAGCCCGAGCAGGATCATGTAAAACAGGCTGTTTGAAATGTTCATCCCGGTAAAGGAGGACAGTATCATCATGAATGTTACTCCCAGCGACGGGATTATGATGGCTGCGATCATGTACATCAGAGTGTACGGATTAAGCTCCTTTCCGTACCTCTCTACCTTCATTATCTGCTTGTCAAGTATAGCATCAACCAGTGATTCAAGAGTATCAGATACATCGGCTCCCGACTTTAGAGCGTTGATTATCTGCCATAGAGCTCTCCTGAACTCCTGAGAAGGATTCCTAAGTACCGCATCCTCTAAAGCCTCTACTTCTGATTTACCGGCGTTTATGTCCGAGACGATCCTCTTGAACTCCTTTGAGGCTTCGCCGTAACCTGTTGTTACTGAAACCATCGAGTGGTACAGCGAGATACCGGACTCAACCTCTATTAGTATGTGCCTCAAGGCATAGGGAAGTTCAGCTCTCAGGTCTCTCGTTCTCCTTTTGGCTTTTAGGCTAGGTCTCTTGGCCATTGTAAAAGTCCCGAAGATAGCTATAACTGGGAATAGTCCTCCTGCATACCAGTACAGATCTGTTGAATTAAGTGTATAGCCTACTACAGATAGGGCTATACCTGCCATGACTGCAAGCTGCAGAGCCTGAAATATAGATTCTGCAAGATATTTTATGGTGTCCTCCACATCCATCTCCGCCTGTATAATCTCCTTCTCAAGGTTTGGAAACAGAGAGGATACTTTCTCTGCTACAGGCATGAGGCTCTGAACCAGTCTATCCTTACTAAGGAACTCCAGCTTTTCTCCTATCCAGCCCATGAAAAACCTTTTTGAACTCCTGGCATATAAATTTGAACGGACACAATAGTAGTTAGGAGGCTAAGAGATGGCTCAGACAGCAGCGATTTTCATGACATTTTCAAGCCTGATACTTGGCATGGCATCTGCAGTGATGTCTTTCTTGATTATAAGGCGCACTGATGAGGCTAAAATAACTACAAGACTTGTATTCATGCTTCTAACATCTATAGCGTTTTCTATATCTTTACTCTTCTACCTCCTAAAGTTGGTCTTTGGCCTTCCATCTTTTGCAGGTGCAGGCACTGACACTATAATAGTTGGGCTTATCCTGTTAGGGGTGATCTCTCTAAACGGAGTCTTATGGCAGGAGGCGGAATACAGCGGGATGATATAGAGGAGGATATAGAACTTGGACAAGTCAGGCCTATAGAGAGTATATCTCCTCAGGATCTGAACCATCCTGTATGAGGTCGTAGACCTCTCCTTCGTCCTGATAGAATTCTGCAACTACCTTTCCTACTTCTCTGACATCGTTTACCTGGTTATCCACCATCCATTCAAGTATCTCTTTTCGCATCCGCAGGCTCCTTTCTATCTCGCTTGAGGTCAGACCTGCATGCATACCTAGCTTGTCGAAGATGTCCTTGCTATCCTGTTCCTTGTAGATCTTATCTTCTTCGGAGTTCCACTGATACATGAGGTTTGTATTAAGCTCTATATCCTCTCCTATGTAATCCGCAGTCACCTCTGAGACCTGCATAGCCCTCCTTATGTTTCTTCGCCTGTCACGGAACATGACCACGTTTAGATCTATGGCCTGCACAAGTGATTTTGGCACGCTTATGGGGGGATTGACCAGTCTCCTTATAGTCTGCATTGCTGTATCTGCGTGGAGCGTTGAGTATACTGAGTGTCCGGTGTGCATGGCCTCGAAAAGCACCTCTGCCTGCCTCTTCCTCCTTATCTCTCCCACGATCATCCTGTCCGGTCTCATACGCAGAGAGTTAACGAGCAGATCAAGCATGGAGACTCCTCCCTTGCCTTCGGGATTCGGTTCTCTAGTGGTCAAAGGCACCCAGTGAAGGAACTCCGGAAGCCTTATCTCTCGGGTGTCCTCTATAGACACAATTCGATGATTTGGAGGTATAAATGGTGTTAGAACATTGAGCATGGAAGTATTATGCGCTACAATCTCATCGGCTATAAATGTGTGGTTTCCAGGAACGGTAAGATCATAGACCCATCTGTCCTCTGATTCGACCTCTTCCACGTTCTTAACTCTGTCCCAGAACACTGTCTCATCCGCCAGCTGTTCTAACTTGGGAAGAAGCTCGAAAATACCATGGATGGTTTCATGGCAAATTCTATGGAGATAGCAAAAGATTGACGATAGCCGGTCCGAGGTTGTTGTCTGGCTGGAGCCAGCTTCGTATACACCGATGTCGATCCCTGTTTCTTCCTTTAGCTCTGTTGGAGTAACATTCAGAACCTTACGGATATCTCTGATGGTTGAGAACAGCCTGTCGTAGTCAGGCGCCTGATATTCTATTCCTCTCCCCTGGCTATCCTCTTCTAAACGAGGTATAAGCTCCTGTGAAAATGCTTCCAGGGTTCTGGGAGAGGAGGTATTCCCCTTCCTCCAGTACGAAATGGTTCCGCCGCCCAGACCGGCTCTGTTGGCTATACTTGTCTGTTCAAGCCCGTTCTTGTCGGTGGCTGAGAAACAGCGCTTGATCACTTTTTCTCTAGATGGCAGAGTCTCAATCCCTTTTCGTATCTTTGATATCCTCTCCTTTATCTTAAGAAGCTCCTTCATCCGCTGCTTAAACGCCTCTACTATTTTCTCTACAGCTGCCCTGGATGGAGTTCTTGACCCATCAAGATAACACCCTACAGCTCTCCGGGATATACTCGCTCTTTCAGCTATCTCCCTGTTATACATCCTTGATGCCTGCTTAAGCCTGAGAAGGATATCGTTACAGGGTATGGTATCTACGTTTGTGTTGCGATCTGAGTCGATTGAAGACGCCAGGTCATCCTTCTTACGATCGCTTATGAAGCCAATGCCCTGTCTGAATGATTTTAGAGATTCTGGACCTATAGTAATGCGGTGATAGCTCTTTCCTTCTATATCTTTTGAATCTTTTCTTCCAACTATACCGAACCTCTTTAGTAGGAGGGACACATCATCAACCAGCTTTCTGCTGGCTGAGGTCAGGGCAACCTGACTTTTGTTAGTGCTAACTGTGCCGTCCGCCTCAAACAGCCCTCTAAGGAAATCACCGACCTTTGATTTTTCCGCTTTCTTCACCGTCTCAGGAACGGTCACTGAACCGGATTTGGCTCCGGAAGGGATCCCATGCAGAGACTTAAGATACTCTAGCAGCACCCGCGAATATACCTGTATCTTGGCCACGCGCTCCTTCCTCTCCTCTTCTACAGCATCAGTTTCAAACAGCTCCCCGCAGAGGGTATCAAAACGTTTCCGTAACTCTGGATTACTGTTATGAAACTCTACACGGAAATTGCCTCTGTTTATACCTGTATGCAAATGTCCATCACCCACTATAAGCCCAAGGAATTCCGCCATATCATGATCCAGTTTTTTAGGTAGTTTTACAGCTTTTCCTCTCTCAGAACGGACGTTTACCGAGTCTTTGTCCTCTGCCGCTACTATAAAACCTCTCTCCTCAGCCCAGCTCTCTACCTCTAACTCCTCAGAGTTGGTTGACGGATTGGTCTTCCGTGGTACCGGAATATATGCCTCTTCTTCCAGCTGGTCGGCGCGTTTCTTTTGAAGGTCACCCCTATTGCTGACAAAGAAGGGGTGTTCCGGAGTTGCTGTTATCTTCCTTCCCGATGCCGTCTCAATCCGGAACATCTTTTCCGGAGCCTTGCGCTTCCACACTTTTGATACCTCCTTCTTTTCTATCCCTGATTCGGTATTGAAGGAGAAGATCTCAAGGTCTGTCGGTGATACCTTCCAGCCGTCTTCTGTTTCGGTCCTACCGTTTTCCTCAAACGTCTCTTCCACAATCTCCCTGATAGGTCGGGTGTCTCCATCCGCCAGTACCACTTCAGAATCTCCCTTGAGGCATTTACCTGATCCAGTACCTCCTGAGATAAGGACATTCATCTCGTACTGTATACTTAGCCAGAGAAGAGATGCTACTTCAGACGTGATAGTTCCGTTTTCTATAAAGTCAGTAACGGTCCACGGATCTCTTGCGAATTTCCTTATAGTTATCGTGTTTCCCTGAGTTGATATAGGGGACAGGGTGGCATTCGTTCGATCTCCGGTTATAAGGTGCGCGTCCAGTAGAGGATGCAGCTTTGATATCTGCTTTCCAACCCTCCTACCTATCATCGAGGCGTAGTTCTTAATCTCTTCCTCTGTATCGATATGCAGGTCGGTCTTTAGCCA
>JAXINT010000188.1:0-7520 GCA_034190605.1 Asbonarchaeaceae archaeon (SeqCode)
CCGTAAGGAGCACGTTCTTAACGTTGTATATGAGGAGCTGGCAGAGATACTGGGCGATAAAAAGCCGGAGATAGAGGCAGAGCCAAAGAAAATACTTCTGCTCGGACTGCACGGTGTTGGAAAGACCACGAGCGCAGCTAAACTGGCTGATTTTTACAGGAAGCGCGGTCTCAAGGTAGGGCTTATAGCGGCAGACGTGCACAGGCCTGCAGCCTACGAGCAATTAAAGAAAAACGCTGAAAAAGCTGATGCCGAGTTTTACGGAGATCCTGATTCGGAAAGCGCTGAAAAAGTGGTTAAGAAAGGAATGAGGGAGCTCAAGGGATGCGAAATAGTTATAGTGGACTCCGCTGGCAGGGACTCGATGAACCAGGAGTTAGAGAACGAGCTACAGCAGATAGAATCAGCCTTCAACCCGGACGAGAAAGTCCTGGTGGTTCCCGCAGATATAGGCCAGTCCGCAAGGGACCACGCCGAGAAGTTCCAGGATGCAGTAGGTGTGGACGGAGTCATAGTATCAAAGATGGACTCCACGGCTAAAGGAGGAGGCGCACTTACAAGCTGCTACATGACAGGTGCAGAGGTCTGGTTTGTCGGAACAGGGGAGAAATTAGAAGACCTAGAAATATACGACCCTGAGGATTTTGTATCGGAGCTTTTAGGTGTTCCAGACCTCTCATCACTTCTTGAAAAGGCCGAGGAAGCTTTCAGCGAGGAAGACGCCAGGAAGTTCATGGAGGGAGACTTCACACTTAGGGATTTCTACAACCAGATGGAACAGGTCTCATCCATGGGAGCCATGGACAAGATGCTGGACATGCTTCCGTTTGGAGACAAGATACCTGACAACGCTCTTGACATGGCAGAGGGCCAGGTGGAGACATACAAGCATGTTATAGACTCCATGACCGAAGAGGAAATGGAGGAACCCAAGATAGTGGGTTCTTCAAGAGCTGAGCGGATAGCTAAAGGCTCAGGGACATCCAAGGGTGATGTAAGGCAGATGATAAAGCAGTACCGCCAGGCGAAGAACATGATGGACAAGTTCTCAGGCAGGAACATGGAGGGCCAGATGAAGCAGATGATGAAACAGATGGGCATGGGCTGAGTTTTTGTTCCCTGCAAGGCTGTCTCCATAACTGATTTAACTGGTCGTTACAAATCATTAACTGCAATGGCTGTATTCCCTACAAGCCTCATAGCGATAGGCATACTATTCCTAGCTCTACTTTTGGCCGACCTGTACCTAGGATTTGAGGCATACACCCTGTACGGAGGAGATATAGGCAAGTTCATACTTGTAACTCTGTCAGGCTACCTAATAGTGGCCGTGTTTGCAGCTAGCTTTGCTTTAGAACTTACCGGACTGACAGTCTACAGCGCATCCTTCAAGTACGCCTACGACACCTTCAACCAGGTGACGTACACCTTGGGTTTTGGACTGGCCTTCTACGGCCTTTTCGGTATAAGACATTTCGTGGAGAAAAAAGAAGGAGGTGACTCTGAATGAAGTTCCTCCCCACGATCAACCTCGCTCTCTCACTGTCCGTCTACTTCATACTCATAGCCACAATCTATAACGGATACAGAGCCTACAGCAAGATAGGAGGACAGATAGGCAGAGCCCTCGGAATTTTTGGTATAGCCTTTTTCTCCTACTTTATAGGGCATACAGGATCTCTGGCACTAAGACTGTTCAACGACTTTGGACTATCACTGCCGCATTTTGAAGTCCTCACCACCCTGTACTGGGAGTTCTCCTTCATGAGCCTTGGTTCTGCCCTGAGCATGTACGGATTCTACCTACTCACCGAGAAGCTCTAGACAAACCGAAAAAAGACTTAAAGTTCGAGACCAAAAGGTTGCTGAAGATGGGAAAACTTGACGACCTTGTCGAAGGAAAGAAGCAGAACTACTACATGAACCTGATCCAGAAGATGGTAGAGGATCAGAAGGAGTTCCTTGGAGACGAGATAGCTCTGAAGCAGGCAAGAAGGGCTCCTCTACAGATAGATGAGAACGGCAACGTGAACGGTTTCTACGGCTCCGGCGAGACCGCACTGAATACATTGAGAAGCTACACTGAAAACCAGGAGTTCTACCTCGATGCCATAAAAATGATAGTCGACCGCTTCAAGGAGTTTGCAGGAGAAAAAATAGCGCTAATAGCTGCAAGACAGTCTCCTCTTGAGGTAAGTTCCAAGGGAGAGATCAGAGCCTACTACGGTACAGGTAAGAAGGCGCTCAACATCCTGATAGACCAGTACAGAAAACTGCTTGGAGAGAGACTTGCAAACATAGAGATAAGGCAGGCGCTTCAGGACATCTCAGAGAAAAACAAAAACCTCGTACCTCCAGATGTGAGGCCAGGGGTTGAAGGAAAGTCTCATGTAGAATACTTCTTAGACAGGCTAAAAAGCGTATTTGGAATAGACAAAGCTTCAGGAGAACCTGGCTGAAAGAGGATATGAGGTCTTCATGTTCTTCTCACCCTTCCTATAGTATTCCAGCTCTGCAGAAGGCAGCCTGGTACTGTCCTCAACCTTTACCTTGGGCTTGAGCTTGTACGTAATTATCCTCTCCTCCCCAGGCTCCATCATGCCTATGTCCCACACCATCTTCGTACCTTCCGATGTCTTCTGCACCTTCTCCGGCTTGCTTGACTCGTATTCCGTTACCAGAGAAGCTATACCAGGTACAAAATCCTTCAGTTTAACTCTCTCCACCCTTGCACCTGTCTGATTCTCTACTTTAAGGTGTATAGAATATAGACCATCTCCCACTTTACCCTGCTTGGAGACATTCATCCTCCTGGAATACCTGTACGCCAAGGTACCTGCTACAAGAAGAACCAGAACAACCAGTATGGGAGGCCAGAAATTTGTCCGGTATGAAACCATGGCAGTCTGCCCTGGCTCTAAACTTTTAATCCTCCATAATACCTTTCCATCCTTCTCCTCCATCCTTGAACTGCCATCCTCAAAAGTTGTGAAAGTCATTATATAGGAGGGAATACTTTCCTCTATCTTAACCTTTTTTGCAGGCGCATTCCCCTTGTTATGGACTTCTATTATTGTTCTTGAGGTTAGCAGTCCTCTATCCACCTTCCTGTCTCTATCCAGACTGCTCTTTTCTGCTATCTTCACCCTTGAAACCTTTCTGGAATGTATTTCCCCCTCTATAGTCTTTACAGTTGCCTCAAGATCGTATATCCCTGCCCTGTGGTTCTCCAGATCTATACTTCCTGTTACAGTCCTGGTCTGTCCGGTCTCCATGGAGGGTATAGGTACAGTGACATTCTTCTCATCCAGTTCAAGATGCAGCTGATATTCGTTTGCAGGTATCTCCCTCTGTATCACGTTCTTGAGCTCAGCCCTAACAGAAATATGTCCGCTAGGCCTGTACTTACTCTTTATACCGCTAAGTCCAAGTATTGCGATCCTACTGTCTCTTATTATTGAGAAGGTTATAAGCTGAGATACCTGTTGTTCCGGACTTCCTAGCGGATAGACTATAATCTCCGGCCCCCTGTTACCCGCTACAGCACCTATGTCCGGAGAAACTCTCAGCTCTGCAGTTCCGGTACGGTTGGAGGCAATGCTTTGCAGAGGCTTATCAAGATAGTACCAGCCAGGGCTTGTAGCAGTACCCGTGTTCACACTGGTCTTGAACGTTCTCTCAACACCCGTGTTCTCTATATTTATGCGGAATATAGCCGAATCATTATCTGAAGGTTTCACTTCCTTCTTGACCTCCTCTATATTCACCTGAAAATCAGTGGCAGCAGATACGGATGCGGTAGCAGATACAGTGAGAACAAGCACAACCACGGCCAGTTTTTTAGGGAAACCTGCAGTTTTCATGCAATCTCTTTTTACTCCGCAGATTAATAAGTTTTTCTAGGAAGTTGCACTGCTCCAATTATAAGTTTGTTAGTCCTTTACGGAATTGAGAAGCCTGAAAGAGGCGACCTGGATCCCTTGGTTATTTATGTCTTTATCTTCACAATATAGGGATAGGTGTTATGTAGTGGCTAGAGCTAAGACAGTACCGCACTCAGAAGATAGAGTTGTGATTTCCCTCCCAAAAACAGAGCTGGAAACACTGACAAGACTTGTAGAAGACTTAAGATTTATTGAGAAGACCGAGAAGATAAAAGAAGAACGCAGTGATGAGGATTATATCGCTCTATCAGAACTCAAGGAAAAATCTCACTCGTAAAACTTTCTCTGGTAGCCTGAGCTACCTCTCTTTTCAATTAAGTGCACCTTAACTATTTTTTTATCTTCCTCAATATTAAACGAAGCCCTAAAGCCAGACCTACCAATCTTTAAAACCCAGAAGTCGCCTCTCCGTTCACCAAAATGTTCGGGATCGGACTCCAGCCTCTTCAACCTGCTTAGTATCCTGTCCTTTCTCTGACCATCAAGCTTCTCAATGAAACTCTTGGCCTCAGGAGATAGCCTCACTTCATATTTAGACATATTCGGGCCTTGTTATCCCAACAATTTAACTCTTTGCCCAGCACTAAACCGTGGTTTATTCGGATTATTTACAGTCTCTAATAAAAAACTTTTAGAAATCTAAGTAGAGCGTGTGCTGGTTGTGGGCTGGTCTTTTGAGCTGTTGACCTATTCCTCTTTTTCTATTTTTTTGAGTGGGTCTGTGTGTGTTTTGTTTTTTGTGGTTGTTTTCCATGTTTGTGGTAGGTATTTTCTCCATCCTATGGTTTCTGATATTATTTTTTCGGCGTGGAGTTCTGCTATTTTGCCTTCGACTGTGGATAGTCGTTGTCTTAGTGCTTTGGCTTTTCTGTGGTATATTGGTGCTTGGACGGTTTTTTCTTCTAGGTATTGTTTTTGTAGGTTTTGTAGTTCTTGTCTGACGCGTTTGGCTTCTTGTATTAGTCGGTCCATTTCTCCTTGGAGTGGGTTTGTTAGTTTTTGGATTTTGGTTTTGAGTTGGATTTCTTTTCCTACTAGTTGTGATATTTTGCCGTGGTGGAATTTCATGGAGCTTTGGTATTCGCCCATTCCTACTTTTTGTAGTACGAATGTTTTGTGTTGGGTGACTTTCATGCTTTTTACGACTTCTTGTTGTTCTTCTTGTACGTGGCGGAGTTGGCGTTTGGTTAGCCAGATTTTGGTGAGTCTGGTTGTTGTGGTGGTTAGTAGGGCTGCTAGTATGAGGGCTGTTAGGGTGGTCCAGGGGTTTCTGTAGATGAAGTTGATGTAGTTGAATTCTCCTTTGGTTTCTAGTGCGTGGAGTTGTTGTGCGTTTTTGAGTCTGCCTAGGGCTGTGGTGTAGTCTCCTCTGTTTAGTGCTGCTTGTGCTAGGCGTTTCATTCTTTCGGTTCTTGGCGTGTCTAGTCCGCGGTATTCTGCGTTTTCTATCTTGTTGTTGACCTTTTTGAGTAGATTTTGGGTGTTTTTGGCGGTTTTTATGAGTTGTAGTGCTTGTTGTGCTTGTGTCTGTGCGTTTCCGTATTTGTCTTGTTTTAGGTTTTGTTTTGCGTTTTGTATTTTTCTTTCAATTTCTTCTGTTGATAGGTTGGATTCTTTGAGTTGTTTTAGGCTTTTGTTGGCTTGTTTTATGGTTTTGGTGGCGTTTTGTTTGGTTGTGGGGTGTACCCATAGGGTGACTTTTCTTTGTTCTTTCATGGGTGTGCTGCTTCCTCCGGTGATTGTTGTTCCGTTTATGGTCTTGGTGTATGTCCAGTCGTTTTTTCCGGTGATTGTTGCGTTTAGGATGTGTTTTCCTGTTGTGAAGTATCGGGGTGCTTCTAGGGATACGTTGAAGGTGTCTTTTCCGTCTTGGGGTATGCTGTTGATTGTTGTGGGTTGTATTGATAGGTATTGGGATAGTAGTCCGGTGATTTGTAGTTGTACGTTTGCTAGTTTGCCTTTGTCGAAGGGGTTTTCTACTTGTATTTGGAATTGTGTGTCTTTTCCTGGTGTTATGTGGATTGTTCGTTGGCTTTGTAGGAGTTTTTGTCTTTCTTCTGGGGATAGGCCGCCTCCGCCTCCGGTGTCTCCTCCGCCTCCGGTTGTTTGTGTTGTTTTGGTGGTTGTTTGTGTTGTGGTCTTGTCTTTGGTGTCCACGACCACGTCCTTGTTTGCTCTTTGGGTTTCTTGGGTGTCGTTGCAGCATGTTGTGGTGGCTGTTATGGTTTTGGTTCCGGTTGGTGCGTCGCTTGCGACAGATATGTTTATGTTGTTTTTGAGTGATTCGTCCACGTCTAGGGTTGAGGTGTTGGTTATGTTGGTTCCTTCTTCTATTGTCCAGCCTTCGGGTAGGTCCCAGTAGAGCGTTACATTGTCTGCGGTTTCGTTTCCTTTGTTGGTTACCTTGGATTCGAATGTGACTCCTGTGTCTCCTTGTGTTAGTGAGATGTTGGATTTTGTGAATTCTACTTGTAGGAATGGTCCGCCTGCGAAGCTGGTTATGCTGGCGTTGGTGGTTCTTTTTGGTGGTGTTGAGGATTGGTTTGTGGCGTTTAGGGTTATGTTTAGTGTTTCTGTTCTTTCTTCGGGTCCTGGCCGTGCTATTACCGTGATTGGTATGGTCTTGTTGTTTCCTGGTGTTATGGTGGTGTTGAATCCGTTGTCTTCTGTGGTGCCGTTGTAGAGTATTCTTGATGTGTTGAACCAGTCTGAGGTTAGTTTGAAGGTGAGGTTTTTGTCTCCTGTGTTGTTGATTGTGATGTTTCCTATGGTTTTGTTGGTGTTGAATTTGAGGCTGTGGCTCTTGAGGTTTGTGGGTGTGCGGTTCCACCGGTATCTGAAGAATACGGATAGGTTGGTGGGCTGCGTTACATTTGTGTTGTTTGTGGTGTCGTTGACCTGGAATCTGTATTGCCAGGTTCCTTCGTTGGTTGGTGTGAAGTTGGAGTTGTATTTTTGTGTGTGGTTGGTGATGTTTTTGATTAGGTTGAGTGTCTTGTTGTTCCAGGTGTTGTTGAATTTTCTGTATTGCATCACTGCTTTTCTTGTCTTGTTGTATTCTGTGATGTTGGCTGTTACGTTGATCTGTATGTCTGGTTTTACGTCTATGTTTCCGTAGGGTGTGTGGTTTGCTGTTACTTGTGGTGGTGTTCGGTCGGATACGTTTATTTTTTGTACGGACCAGTTTTGGAGGCTTGCGAGGTCGGTGGCTGTTACGTTGCAGGTTATGGTTCCTGAGTTTACTTTTGTGCTGTCCACTGTCTCGTTGATCCACGTCTCGTTGCTTCCTACGGTGATGTCTCTCGTGATGTTCATGTCTGGTCCTGTTACTTGGAAGTTGACCTTGTCGATTTCGATGTTGTCTGTCCAGTGCGTGTTGCAGTTGAGGTCGTCTTGGTCTGTTGGGTTGTTGTTTCCTCTTTCGAAGAATGTTTTCTGGTATTGTGGTGGTGTGCTGTCGGATACGTCGTCCGTTTCTATCTCTATGGTCAGAGGGTTTGTGAGTTTGACGTAGGTTCTGTTGGTGGTTTGGTATTGGTTGGTTCCGAGGGGCATGATTCTTGCTACTTCTGATTC
>JAXINT010000076.1:0-7358 GCA_034190605.1 Asbonarchaeaceae archaeon (SeqCode)
CATGCTGTGTCCACACACTGAGACCTTCCATAAATTCAAAATTGTGGAACTCTATATCAAGCATCTGATTCATATCAAAGTACAACATTGTTTCTGGCCCAACCTTGAAGTATAGAAAGTATCCAACTCCTTTTCTAGCCTTTCCAGTCTTTCCGCAGCACCATCTCCGTCTAGCCCTGGAAACCTTGCCTTTGCTTTCCAGCCTCTACCCTCCTGATATATCCTTGCCTCTGCATCCGTCCAGTTACCAGCCCAGAAGCTTCTTTCAGGGCTGTATAAAAGAATCTCGCATTTCTTCTTGCTCTCAACATCTCCCGATAACATAGAGGAAAAATAGTCCTTTGCTCTATCGCTTAAGCTCTCTTCAAACTCTCTGTCATCCGACCCTAACCGATTCCAGAAGTATGCCTCTCTCCTAGATTTGCTTAACATATTTCAGATCAGTGTTCTTTCAAGGTCTTGGAAATATAATCCTGACAGTTTCCCTCTGTGGCTCAATTACTTCTTTGGCAGACCTATCTCGTCTCCAGGCCATCTAACAGGTCTGTTTTGTCCTCTTGGACCTTGGTCTCCGTGACGATTCCAATTATGGTATTTAAGATCATAATGGTTCCCATGTCGGCGTCCGTATCTATGATCGTCCTCTCCTGTTTCAATTCTTACTCTCCAATAAAATCCATCCTCTACACCACCTATATCAACGTAGAAAGAATCCTCATGACGGCGAGGCGCACGACGATATTCCCAGAGACCTCCCTCATCCCTTATAATGTAGTCATCTCCAAGATGTCCGTATCTACCATCGAAATTTCCTCTTTGGACTATCTCAATATCAGCATGTTGGCGGTCATACGTATCTCTGTATCCGCTTCCTGAGTGTGAATAACCGCTAGGCAGTCGGAGATCGGACATGGCACATCCCGTTGAAAATAATGTAGACATAAAAGCCGCTCCAGCCCCTATTTTAGCCCATATGCTGTCCAGGAAACCAGGTTCTTCTCCAGCATTTTCTTCAGTATTCTTGATCTCCGACATCTCAAATCACTTGTTCGTTACCCTAAAGTAACGCCAATCCTTATATATGTTGGGGTTCTGAACGGCTTTTCTCATATAACACCGTTAAGATTTAAAAGGCCGAAGATTCATATGCAAAAAGTATGTTAAACCCTGCTTCCGAACCAATAGTCAAGAACATTCTACCGGCACTAAGGTCGGTAGTTGCCAGAGAGCTGGATTCCAAGGGATTCTCACAGACGGAGATAGCAGAACTGATGCAGGTAACCCAGCCAGCAGTCTCGTATTATCTCAATAGACAGCGCGGAGGCAAGGTCAAGATCATCCAGGAAAACCCTGATCTCAGCGATTTAGCCTCACAGATAGCCTCCTATATATCAAAGGACGACCTCGAAGGTGTAAAAAAAGCTTACAGAGAGTTCTGCAGTCTAATAGTTGGACTGGATGAATTTGAAGAGGTAACAGACTACGACAAGGAGCTGTTCACGGACTTCTAAAAACTACTTTTGAAGACTAGGCATGCTCAAACCCTTGCCAGCCCTCCTCTTCCTCCAAGAACTCCTCAAGAACCTCCTCTATAATCTCCTCTACACGGGATATCACGCGATCTACCTTGCCAGTAAACCTCTCAAACATCTCCTCCAGCTCCACTCTCAAGGGATGCTTGCCCTCAGGTCTGAAATCAAATCCTTGATCTCCAAATCCGTCCTCCACCGTTCGGAAGATGTATAAAAGTGTAACAACTCCTGAAAGGAGGATCAGGGCCGCCATGGCAAGCAGAGAGTTCTGGATCTGTGCACTGTAGTACCGATCCATGCCAGCCTTCAAGCTGCTCCTGGTCCTGTTCAACTCTTCAGACAGTTCAGGCGCCTTCCTTTCCGCATACCTGTAGTTGCCCCTATCCATCTTCTTCTCCGCAGTAGAAAGTAGTTCAGATAAGTTCTTAACGCTTGAGTTTATATTTCTAGAGGTGTTAGGATCAAGACTTCCTGCCCAGAGATCTGTCAGGTTTTCAAGTTTACTGTATTCTCTTTTAAGCTCTTCCAAGCTGTCTCTTATTCTTTCTCGAGTCTTCTTGTCAGCCTTTAATACAACGGTGAACTTCTTTCGCTGCTGTGCAGATCTGCTTCTTGCCTCTAGTTCAAGGCTGTAGTTGCCTATCTCCTTCTCACCTGGCTGGAGAACCAGTGAGTAAACCCTGGTGTTTCCGGGCCCTATAACCTTCTTAGTGATAGCTACATGGCCATCTAACCCTGATTTATAGGAAAGGTTGACCTTGCCCGGAACCTTACCTGTATTGGTTATGTATATGTCGAACTCCTTTCTCTCGCCCTGTTTCACGTGGAAAGGACCCTTGCTATTGAACTGAAGCTCCGATTCCAGGGCAGGATTATAGGTTAGAGTCCTCACCTCAAGATCGGACCAGTGCTGAGCCTGATCCTGAACCCTGATACCCAGCGTATAATTCTCTGGAGACAGTCCAGAAGTGTTTATCAGGGTTTTAAAGCGCCTGCCGGTCGAAATATCTTCTTTCACGGGAATCTCTTTCCCTTTACCCATTCCGGGATCTATTCCCAGGAAATACTCCGCCCGCTCTAGAGGAGTCTCAGGGTCACCGGCCTTTACCCTAAGTGTCGGAGCCACATTCGTAGGGTTGGGGAATACATGTACGGAATTTATCTCCGGATCTCCCTTGTCCACGGTTATGTTTCTAACAACTCTTACGGAATTACCTGCATTGTCCACTATCTCTATTTCAACCTGGCTCTCTCCGCTATCAAGATCCTCCGTGCTTATTTCAGTCTCCACGACTGTAGTATATCCGCTGAAAGTTGCGTTCCTAATAGTCTTGTGGACGCTTCCTATGCTAATCCTTGTCTCCTTGACCTTTGATACCGTGTCCTCGGCCTTAATTTTAATAGGTATCTTCTCACTGAAGACCTCTCCGTTCTCAAGCGAAAGGCTTTCAACAGTTGGAGAAGTAGTGTCCACCGTTAGAGTCCAGTTCAGGCTTCTCCAGTCTCCAGAACTGTCCTGCACTCCTATCTGTATGTCGTGTTCTCCGTCTTTAAGTTTTGAATCTGTCCTGTACACGAGTCTGTAGAACGTTCCGTTGCTCCGTAGTTTCTTGGCCTGGAAACCGCTATCTCCCTTGCCGTGCTTGTCTCCATTGATCCTGATCCAGGTATTGTCTGTGTCTATCCCTGTGGGATCTCTCAGATTAGCCTTGAAGACAGGGCTGTTGTTCCTCGTGATTCCTGCAGGACTTGCAGAAGGTATCTTCGGCTTCTCAGCCAGGCTGAAGCTCCAGCCGTTCCAGCTGCCATGTCCAAAGCCGTCCTCAAGGTATAGTTCTACCGTGTTCTCACCGTCCTGCAAGTTATCAGGCTTGTACCTAACCTCTTCCTTTGCATTGACCTTTGTATCGTTCATGTCTATAGACTCGCCGTTGATCTTTAGCCTTGTCTCGCCATCATCCACTCCCCTGCCTTCGTCCTGGAACCTTGCAACTATTTCAGGCCTTGGATGAAGTATATCTTCACCCTTAGGTTCTAAAGAGATTGTTTCAGGGGAAGAACCGTCTATAACTACCGTGGTGCTGTATTCCTCGCCGTTAGAAAGGTTTGCCTTCCATGTATGGCTGCCATCAGAAGGGCTCTTAAGCTCCATGGAGAACTCAAGCTTTCCATCCTCACTCAGACTATCAGAAGAAGTGGAAAAGCGCACAGTATCGTTCCTGCCGTCTCCATCGCTGTCCTGTATCCAAGATATGCTCCATCCTCCAGTATCTACATCTATATCAGAAGCCCTGAAACCTCCAAAAGGATCGGAGCAGCATCCGGGCGCAGGAAGCATCAGTGTAGCGCTGTCAGCAGTTCCTCCGTCATTAACTATCTTTACAGTATGGTTGTGTCTGGTGACATCGTCCACGAGATCAGGATCAACAGTTAACCCTGAAATAGCTGTTGTAGATAGAGCTGTTAGCATCAATACAACAACCAGAATTCCAATGGTTTTCCGGTTCATGTCTAGCTATTGTTTGGGCTTACATTCTTTTAAGCTTTGAAGAGGGGAGAGATTAAGAGGGTAGGACAAGGTGGAATTTAAAAGATACCACCCCTAACTGTACATCTGGTTGGGCCCGTAGCTCAGCATGGACAGAGCGACAGCCTCCTACAAACTTCGGAAAGTTTGATCATGCGAGCCGGTTCCCTCGGAAACGACTTTTGGATAGAACTTGGCTTCGTGAAGTTTGAAGAAAGCTGTAGGTCATGGGTTCAAATCCCATCGGGTCCGCTCACATTTTTCGCTTCCCTCCGGGATTATGAACCATTCTTGTTCTCTTCGAGAACTATCGTAGTACAAGTTCCGCCTTGTAATCCTATTAAACAGTTCAAGAGACCTAATTATGGACGCTTAGGGAACCTATTGGAGGTTGCATACACATGGATAATTTTACAGACTTGTTAAAATAAGAGTTTATCTAGTTAAAATGAATCCAAAATTATTTAAAATACGATTTTATTAGTTGAATTTAGGGTTTGATGAACATGGCTGAAGAGGTTGATGGGTCGATGGATGAGAGAGGTATGGAGGGTGATCGTCTATCCTCCCTGCTGTTCAACAGGAAGCGGTACAACATACTGGCCTATCTGTTAACTCATGGGGATAAGGAGGAGTTTATCACTATCTCTGACATTGCGGATAGTGTTGATTCTACCAGGCAGCATATTACCAACTTTGTTAACAGCCTACGTGATCTTGGTCTGGTTGAGAAGCGGAAAAAAGGCAACATGTACTTGATAGAGGTTAATAGAAGTTCCCCCTATTTTGGACCGTTAAAGGATCTTTTGAGTGTGGATGCTAGACCTCTGAAGGAAGTGGCGGAAGATGTGGCTGAGGAGATAATGGAGGAACATGGTGAGAAGATTGTCTCTATCTATCTGTTTGGTTCCGTGGCACGCGGGGCTCCGAGAATAGATTCCGATATAGATCTTCTTGTAGTTTACCAAGAGGATGAGTGGGAGGACGAGGAACGTCGGAGGATTGAGGATGATGTTATAAAGAAGGGAAATGAATTTAAAGTCCGCATACAAATGTTGTGGTATTCCCTGGAAGAATGGGAACGTGGCCTAAGAAGAGGAACAGCTATCAACAGGCGTATCATAGAGGAAGGTATCTGTCTGGAAGGTGATGAGCTTGAAGCATGATGTAGAGGTCTGTATGGATGATGTTGAGGATCTGCTTACTCTGGCTGAGTGGTCGGAGAGCGGAGGCTTGCAGAACAGGACTACCGCTTCCCTGTATATTCGTGCCATGATCAGAGGTAATGACGCCTTATGCTTGAATTTCTTGGGGGAGAAGGCTTCTAAACATAATCAGGCTCCTGCATTCTTCCAGAGACTGTATGAAGATAACCATATTTCTGAGGATCTCGCCAAATATGGTAACAGCCTGTCAGATGCTCTTAACAAGAAAGCTGATATGGAATATAAGACGGTCAAGGTATCGGACAGCGATCTCAAGAAGTTGCGTAAGAAGGCGGAGCGTTTTATCAAGAATGCGGTCAAGGCGAATGTAGAGGAAGATTAGAAATTCTTCTATGATCATTATTTCTCCATCGGTATGTATGCGATTCTTGTTATTTGCTGGCATAAGCTTTACAAGCCCGTTCTTTTTGTCCTCAAGCTCATACGAGGAATTGATTTAAGTTATGCATCACCGATGAAATCTGAGCCACCAAGACGAACTGGATCCTTCCATCCGGGTCCGTTCGTCAAGCTATGAAATGAAGTATCTCAATTAGAACCTGTGTAACTGTTCTATCTGCGGCTTCTTCCCTTGTCCTCGTACATCCTGCTATCAGCTGTCGTGACCAAGTCCTCTACTGTATCGCCATCGCCAGGATAGGCTGCAAATCCTATACTGATTAGATCTTCAGGATCCTGACCCCTCATAACATCGTAAGGATCCTCCTCTATGTCGGCCTGGATCTCTCTGTATTCCTGTTCAGGTTGTTCAGGTATCTGACCGTTACCCTCACTAGCGCCGTTCCTCTCGCTATCAGCTTTCTTGGAATAAACCTCTTTCAGATATCCTTTAACCTCTTCTATATCCTGCTCTTCAAGTATCTCGTCTCTTACCTGCTTGTACTTCTCTACCAGTCTCTCCTCAATCTTCTTGATGTTCTCCCTGGAAGAGACATCAGACAGGAGAAGTGAGAATTCATCACCTCCCTTTCTACCTGCAACGCTGTTTTGGCCAGGCCCGCTCTTGCTAAAACTAGCCTTGTCGTAAGCTCTTGTGCTTTCTTCCAATACATTAGCCGTATTCCTGATTATCTGGTCCCCTACCTCGTGGCCCAGGTTATCGTTGATTGGCTTGAAGTAGTCCAGATCCAATACTGCAACAACAAAATTATAGTCCTCCCGCCTTTCTGCTCTTGCTATTTCCTCCTTGATCTCTTCGTCAAACGCTCTATCATCCAGAAGACCTGTAAAACTATCTCTCTTATTTCTCTCCCTTTCAAGAGCATATTTAAAGGTTTTCTTACGCATCCTGTCAGCCCAAATCTCGCCAGAACTTTCACGGATGTGCTTCAGCCCTTTTACAAAGTTATCTCTATCTTTTTGGCGGGAATAATCCTTTTTTAGAGAGCGATCCATGACCTGGGTCTTTCCATCCAGGACCTCTCTAGGTCTGTAGCTTCCAGTCTGTTCTACTTCTTCAGAACCCCCTTCAGCCGAGCTGTTTTTATCCATGAGTCATATAATGAGGGGAAACTTTTATAAATGCTTCGTTTTTGGAGGGTTTTTTAGAGAGAAATTTCTTATAAACCGCCCTCTCTACCACTGTCAAGACTACCACTATCATTTCTACTCTTATTATCTCCGATCTTGTCCTCTATCTCATCAAGATAGATATCCACGAGATCAAACATCCCCTTCCTCATATTCTTCCTGGCAAGGGAAAGCGTGGACCGGAGGTAGAACACATCCTCACCCTCTTCCTCAAGCCCATCCAGCTCCCTCTCAACTCTATCTATCTTGCGGTTATACTCCTCATACCTATCAAGCTCCTCGTCCGTAAGCCTATGCGGCGAATGCTTCAAAGGCCGAAACTCCACAAAATAAGGATCTCCCCTATTATACTCCGCATTCTGTATCATACCCGTACCCACACTCTCCTTAACAATCCTCCTAACAGTATCTATACCATACTTGGTCTTATAGAACTCAAGATCACCTCTATACCGAGTCCTCATCTGTATTTTCGTCCCTATATTAGACCTGATCTGGCCCGGGAAATCAGAAATAACCTGACTAACCATCAACATACCCACA
>JAXINT010000168.1:0-7225 GCA_034190605.1 Asbonarchaeaceae archaeon (SeqCode)
GAATGCTTTTAACCATTCAAGCTTCTTTTTATCGGATAGACTAAAGAACTCCTCAGGTATACGCCAGTTGCCTGATTCAAATTTACCTATTTTTCTGAGTTCTTTTATTAGTCGGAGCGAGTTAACTTTTGCGTGATCTTTATAGAGGGTAGTTTTGACTCCAAAGGCTTCTTGCATATCTTCCTGAAACTCCTGTATGTTATCGGAGTCTAAATTGGTGTATCGAACTTCACCTCTCCATTTCCTGTCCTTCTCTGAAGTTTCGTACACCGTTATTGATCCGTCTCCACAAATCCTTGCATGAATTCTAACTAGTGCTTCTTTCATACAATAGTTTTGAGTTCTTTCTTTTAAAAATAGAGGAGTGTAGCTTCCGATACTTCCGTTATAACCCTCCTGAAGAATAGAAAGAGAATAAAGGGAGGAAGCGCCTATAAGAAGGCGCTCCCGTGTTCCTTTAGATTGCCGCTTACCTCCCGAGATGCGCCAGCTCCTTCTTGAAGTGCTGGGCGCACAGCTCTTTCGGATCTTTCCTGAGCCTTTCAGGCCTGTCTCCAGGTCTGCCCAGGACAAGACCAGATTCGAGCTGTTGTCCACATTTCTGACAGCTTCCCATTTTTGGTTTCACCTCCCTTTTTTTGCCTTGTATCCAACTTTTCCGGCGGTTTTGAGCGCTGAAAAGTGTAAAAACGCAAGTGATGTTGAACGAGTCGAGAATCAGAACGGGTTTCGATCCCTCCCTTTCCGACCGGGCTTAGTTCCCTGGTCGGTGGGTAAGAGACCTACTTTATTCATCTCCAGTAATTGATGGAGACGAAATAGGTCATAAATGCTGTTGCTACAGCTGAGGCTAGGAAGTTGAATGCCTTCTCGGACTTCTCAGATCCACATGATACAGCAACCTCAGCTGCGCTTCCCATATCTAGGAAACCCTTCATCTTCTGCCTTTAAAAGCTTTTGGTGAGGTGGCTTTCCTAGCAAGGTATATGTTAATCTTCAGATAGTGGAAAGTCTTCAGGGGTTAGAATTTCTCCGTTCTTGAGACTAGCATAAACTTCTGCCGGCATAAACTTTCCAATATTTTCAAGTTCTATATCGTCGTCCTCAAGCATATCTTTGAATCCTCTTGATAGCTCAGGATACCAGTTCCTCCTTTTGTCCTGCATGATCTGTCTTATTTCCTCCTTTAGATCTTTATACGGCACTAATAGCTCCTCTAATTCCTCTCTGTGTCTGGAATATTGCCCTATATCTCTCTTGTAGTAGTTTAATCCTGTCGCATGCAACATTAGAAAGTCTGCAGATTTCTGCGCATCTACATCTGGAAATCTGTGATTGAGTAATGCATGTCCCATCTCATGAAAGTTTATAGAAGCTATCTCTTCAACCTGCATCCTGTAGGCAGCCCAGCTCGGTATATATATGGTGTCGTCCTTGTATGCCCCTCTTCTATAGCCAGGTGGCTGAGTACCTACATATACCTGTTCGACATTTTCTATCATATCCTTCCGAAGCGGATATGAGAGATGCTCGTACAGCACGCTATTGAGTTCTTTGACATAATCCTTTGATTTTTCTGGAGAGTTGCTTTTCTTGAACTCAATCTCTTCAAATTCTGCCATTTTCTACCCCTTTTCACTTCGTAAAGAAGTTTCAGTTTTATAAATATAGCCCTCTCCTTTTTGTTATACCTTGAGATATGTCGGGAATCTTAGGTCTGCCGAGGTAGCTTAGTTGGTAGAGCGCCACGCTGTTAACCGCAACTGGTTAAGCTCAGTTGGCACGCAAAAGCCCATCTCCGATGGGCCTCGGCTTCTTGTGAAGCCGAGTATATGGCTGTGTGTAGACAGTTACGTGGTGGTCGCAGGTTCGAACCCTGCCCTCGGCGCTATTTTTCTGTCTTTGAAGGGTTGTTTTTATTTACTTCCGTTACCAATTGTTAAACATTAGCCATGGCAAGTGCTGATGAGCTGCTTGAGCCGGGAGAGAAGATAATTGAGAAGGTGAGGCCTTCCAGGCTTGACTGGGAATATCTGAAGTGGTATCTAATAGGTTTTCTATTCCTAGCGCTATCTGCAGTAACCGCCTTCACGCAGGCCATGGTAGGAGTCCTACCGTTCAGCAGTCTATGGCTATCCGCACTGTTCCTTGCAACCTTCATCCTTACAGCGCTTGTAGCAGAGGTCAAGCGCCACTTTGTGGAGTACTATTTCACGGATCTCAAGCTGGTGGAAGAGGTTGGCATCTTCAACAAGGATGTCAGAACTGTCAGATACGAGAACGTCACCGACACACATCTTGACAAGGATCTGGAGGAGAGGATCTTTGGCATAGGAAGTCTAAAGGTTAACACCCCAGGATCGGATATCTCGGAGATAGTTCTCGGAGGTCTGAAAGATCCTGAGCAGTTTAAATCCCTTATAGCGCGGAAATCGGCGGGAAGCTCCGAGATCGGAGAGCCCGACCAGGAGTCAGAGGTCTCTGAGCCAGGGACGACATCCCCGGAGAGAACTTCAGATGCTTCGGAGGACAACGGCCTGGAGTCCAGGATCGGTGAAATTGAAATGGAGAAGTCCAGACTGGAGAAGATGTTCAATAGAGGCGAACTCTCAGAGCAGGAGTACCGTGAGAAGTGGTACCTCCTTGAAGGGAGAGAAAGAGAGGTAAAGGACATGCTTTCAGAAAACACAGATTCTTAAACCCTCGGAGTAAATGATAACCATGGAACTCGATTTCGACAGCTCCTACATAATCTACGGCTTTGGAGCGCTGCTTGGAGTAATCTCACTTGTATATTTCGGAAGCGAAGTCATCCTTGAGCTGTCTCCGACCATAAAATCATTCCTACTCTTGCTAGGTTTTGCAGTGTTCTTCATTTCCGGAAGCTATACGAAGACCAGGTTCCTATCTATAGGCTTCTATCTGCTATCTGCAGCATCTTATGTTGTTTTCCTGTTTTACCTGCCGTCCAAGTTTGACTTCTCAAAGGATCAGACCTTTATACTTATAGCGCTATCCTCTGTCCTCTTCATGTGCCTTGGATACGGTCTGAAGCAGGAGAGTATAGCGATCGGTAAAAAATGGTTTAAGATCTCTATAACTGTGCTTCTGGCTCTAGGAGTTGCAATTACAATATTTGACGGTATGGGCGCCCGGCCTACATATTCTCTAGATCTTGAGGATCAAACTAGTTTATTTAAAGGAGAAAACACCAAGATAGGAGAACTAACTGTAAAAAATGAGTTCATGTTCTCCCGAGAGATCAGAATGCCTAGCTATAGAGGCTGTCTATATCTTTCAAAGCGCTTCAATGTCCACGTGTTCCAGAAGCAGCATCCCAGAATGGTCGGAGGCGGTAAATCGATCTCTATAGGTCTGGAGGCATCTCCAGCAAGAGCCCTGTCAGAACTGAACCGCACCTCCATAGAAGACCTATCTTTAACTGAGAAGCAGAGCTGCCCTGAAAGCATGGAAGAGCCATCTCTAGTGGTTGTAAAGTCAAGTAATTCAGGTATTGAAACCCCTTACGCTGAACCCAGGCCTATTAGATAGCCTATCTAACATGCCTAACATCAGACCTGGTGTAGTCGTGTAGTTCTTCCTCGTCAAACCAGATACTTACCTCCTCTTTAGCTTCTTCTGGCTCTCCAGATGCGTGGATAATGTTCTTAACAGCCTTGCCCTCTTTGTCCGCATGTTCGAATGATACATGGGCAAAGTCTCCTCTGATTGTTCCTGGCTGCGCTTCTTTAGGCGCTGTATCTCCTACAAGCTTCCTTATGTTCTCTACTGCATTTACTCCTTCCCAAACCATGGCTATGATCGGGCCTTCCTTCATAAAATCTCTGAGACCTTCATAGAAGTCCTTACCGACATGTTCGGAGTAGTGCTCCTCCAGTGTTTCATCATCTGCCCGTATCATCTTCATCGCAGAGAGCCGCATACCTGATCTCTCCAGCCTGTGAAGTATCTGTCCGGTTATCCCTCTCTGGACTGCATCAGGTTTAAGAGCTACAAACGTCCTCTCCAAGTGTTCTGACATATTTGATACACCTCGTTCAGGTATTCTTATTTCAGTTCATCCCACTCTTCTATCGATGGAAATGCCTGGTTGCAGGAGATAACGTTCATCTCTGGCTTTTCCTGCTTCCACTGCCTACAGGTCTTTCCTCTATAGGTTGCGTTCTTCGCCCACTCTTTACCCGTGTATCCTTCCTCACAGAGGTTGTACGCCTGTACCGCGCATTCCACCTCTATCCTTCTATACTCCTCTGAGTTTGAAGGCGCGGTACAACTGTATTTTAGTTGTTCAACACCTAGACACATGCCTCCAGCGTTAAATCCTGCGCAACGAATCTCGCTCTGGCAGTAACCAAGTCTTCCCTCATCACCACTGTCCAGAGCATAGTTGTGGACCGCTGCTACTGCTACAAGGATTCCAACGGTAATCAGCAAGTATTTTATATCTCGGTCCATCACCTGTATACAGCGGGGTAAAACATTAAAAGGATTTCCTCGGACTGACCGGTGTTCTTCGGCAATCCGATACTTTTGTCTAGAGGTGATAAAGAATGAGATTGAAACATCGAAAAACAAGTTTTTCTCAGGACCTATTCCTGAGGAGAGGTGTTGAAAAGTGGAAGTTGGAACATCGGAAGCGAGCTTCCTCACGTCCCTATTCCACAGTTGTAGAGGTGTTTTGAAGTGGAGATAGGGACATCGAAAAACAAGTTTTTCTTGAGCCCCGACTCTATTCTGTTGCGAGGTGGTGAAAAATAGAGGTCGGGATATCGGAAAAGCAAGTTTTCCTCAACTTCCTACTTCCAAGAGGTGTTGGCGAATGGAAGTAGGAACGGTAGAAGGAGCTGTAAACACCGAGAAGTTCAGCTTTGAAGCACACAGAGATATTGAGAAGTTTGACTTTGTAACGGTCAAGTCCAACACCGATGAGGCTGAATGGCTGCTTGCGCAGATATCCGAGGTCGAGAAGAAGCCCTTGGACGATGGAGGCGCTTCTGAAACTTACAAAACTGTTGCGGAAGCAGATATAGTGGGCTACCGGGTAAACGGGCTCTTGAAGAAACCCAGGTCGGTGATAGAACCGGATTCAGTGGTTTACCGCGCTGACCAGGACATAATCTCTAAGACTCTTGGTTTGGATCAATCCGGGCTATACATGGGAGTCCTGGTAACTGATAACGACATCAAGATATTTATCGATCCTGAAGAGCTATACAAGCATTTTGCTGTGCTTGCAAAGACTGGAGCAGGCAAATCGTATTCTACGAGTTGTATTATAGAAGAAATGCTGGATAAAAACTATCCTGTAATAGTTATAGACCCTCATGGGGAATACTCAACTCTTTCCATGCCTAACAGTATATCTGGAGAGCAGAAAAAGAAGTATGACATATCTGCCAGGGGCTACGATGTCAGGGAGTTCTCCCCAAATACAGAATTAAACCAGGACGCTGAGAAGCTTTCGTTTACCTCTGAGAACATGGACTCCAAGGAGATACAGCAGGTGACTCCTACAAACCTTACCAACTCACAGCTTGGAGTGCTTTACACGGCTCTGAAAGATCTGAAAAGCCAGGACACCTATTATCTAGAGGATGTGATCGATTCATGTACAAAGCAAGAGTCCAAGGCCAAGTGGAATCTTATAAACATTCTTGAGACTGTGCAGGATTCTGGACTGTTCTCCGAGAAGGCTACAGACCTTGAGGATCTGGTTGAACCAGGGAGAGCGACGGTGATAAATCTGAGAGGAGTCGATCCGGAGCTACAGGAGACCACGGTATTCAAGCTTTCAAAGGAACTGTTTGAAATGAGAAAGCGCGGAGAGTTAGAGCCGTTCTTCATGATCCTTGAGGAAGCACATAATTTCGTGCCTGAGAAGGGCATGGGCAAGGCGGTCTGCTCCGACATCCTTAGGAAGATCGCCTCAGAAGGAAGGAAGTTCGGCCTGGGAATCGGTGTGGTCAGCCAGAGACCTGCAAACGTGGCGAAGAACGTTCTATCCCAGTGCGGAACACAGCTTATAATGCGCGTGACTAATCCTAACGACCTGAAAGCAATCTCCCGGAGCTTTGAAGGCGTAAATAAGAGCGTAAAAAACTCTATAACCGGTCTACCTCCCGGAACTGGTTTGGTCCTTGGAAAGGAATACCCTATAATGACTGATATAAGAGTCAGGAAGAGCCTGCACGGCGGAGGCACAAAACAGGTTTCAGAGGCAGGTGAGGAAGAACTGGAAGGATCTGAGGAGGAATTGAATGAGCCGGATAGAGAAGTGGAGGGGTCGGAAGAGGTGTCCGAAGAGATCGAAGAAACTTCAGAACCGGAGGAAGAGCAGGAAACGGTTGATACTACAGCTGTAGATGTCTTCTCTGAATCCATGGACAGAGGAGCTCTTGAGGAAAGATTGGGAGAGGTAGAGAGGACTTTCTACCCTGTATGGATAGTTGAATCTGGAGTTGGGAGGTTCCTAGTAGATGGTAAGAACGGTGATGTTAAGGAGAAGGATCTTAATCTTGCTGAGGATGCTGAAACTGTTCTTGAGGTTGTTAAGACTGGAGAAGTATCCAGGGAGGATCTTGTGTCTTCCACAGACCTGGGAGAAGATAGAGTCGACCAGATTGTTGGGGTCTTGAAGGATCAGGACGTGATTGAGGAGACCTCTTCAGGTCTTAGATATGCTGAATCCGGTATCTTTGACAGAAGAATAGAACACAGGCAGGTGCCAGAGTCCGAAGTCATGGAGGCTCAGGTTTCAGAGGATGAGGCGCGCTCAAAGGTCCAGGAAAAGTTTGATACAAAGGTCAAGTCCGCAGAGAAGGTTTACAAGCTCTATTTTGTAAGCGGTGACAGGGTATTTGACTCAGTTACCGGGGAGGAGGTTTAGGTTTTTAACTCTTTTGGGCGAGGAGTCCCCTTCCTCACGAACGAATGTTAGTTAGGTAGGGGATGAATCGCCAGATTTATAAATTCCTACTACCCAAATCTTTGTTGTAGGCAGGGGCACGGCCGAAGTCACGCCTGTAATGTCTGTTTGAGACCTCATATCGAGGTCGAGAGATGGGACACTGGAACCTCTGTGCTATTGTAATAGTAGTACCCGTCAGCCCTACATTAGTTGGGAGTCCTGACGTTTGTAGTACAAGTTCTGTGGTTGACGCACCATTCCCCTTTGAGGGAATGAGTGCTTGAACAGCATTCTTGC
>JAXINT010000156.1:0-2447 GCA_034190605.1 Asbonarchaeaceae archaeon (SeqCode)
GATGGAGAGATAAAGATAGAGGGCCTAGCTGAACTCCCGTCCTTCCTGTACGATCCGCTCCAGAAGACCTGGATAGATGCCGACAACCAGACTGTGAACGTCAATTACATATTCCAGGAAAGAAAAACACCTTCCTATGTAGAATCCAACTGCACAGCTGCTCACGCTCCTATCGACCATAGAATAAAAGGTCTGAAACCGGACGGCAAGTGGAGGGTGGATATAGAGGTGTATGTAGACCGAAGGAAGACATTTTCAACAGTTAGGAATGTTACTCTTGGGGAGGGCGGTGAAGATGAAGATAAGGAGGGAGGGTAAGGAAAGGTGCGAGGAGGAGGTGGACAGCGCCCAGGAATACGAGGAGGATAGAGCGTGTAAAATGCAGGTTCTTGACATGTCCTGTCCACACGCAGAGAACTTCACATACCAGGCAAGGAACGGGTGTGAGATCTCCTGGCTGGAGGCAAAAGGATGGAAGGAGTTAGAAAAGGATTAGACGTGGGTATCGAGATTCTCAAGCTTTCTAAACCTCCAGAACTCTAAAATTCTCCGCATATCTGAACTCTTCACCACCCATTTCTCTGGCTCTTCTCTCAACAGTCTCTCTAAGCTCCTCTGTATCGTCTATCTGGCTCTCATGTGAGAGTATGGCCTCCAACTTTCTCTCAAACGTGTCTTCTATATCCAGCCTCTTGTCCGGCCTCCGGGTCCCGAAAAACCACATCTCTCCAACTCTATGAGGCTCCAGGCCCCGGTCAATGTGTTCAGGGAAGTAGCTGGAGTTCTTTGAAGCAGGTGAAACTGAATCAAACACTGCGCGAGACACCTCTCTGTGATCCCTGTGCGCGACATACCTGTTATCAAAATTCCTGTTTGCGGGATCAAAAGATAGCACGACATCAGGTTTTAGCTTCCTTATCTTTCTTACCATCTTCTCTCTCAGGCTCTTTGTGTTCTCCACCTCTCCGTCCTTCTCATTCAGGAAGTGCACCTCTTCAAGCCCAAGGATCTCAGCAGATTTTAACTGTTCCTGCTTTCGTGTCTCAACAAGTTTATCGACCTCCATGTCCGTGCTACCTCCCTTTGAGCCATCAGTAACTATACAGGCCTCAACCTTATTGCCCTGATCCGAAAGTTTGGCAAGGGTGCCTCCACAACCAAAGTCCAGGTCATCCGGATGGGGGGAAAATACAAGGAATTTCATTTCTATGGGAGAAATGGGGCTCAAATGTTTAAACAAGTTTTGCACAATGTAGGATTGGAGGATAAAAATGGTTCTGGGACTTGGGCTTGGCGGGCAGATAGCAGTAGGTATAGTCTCCATGTTTATCCTAGTGTTTGGAGCGGAAGAAGTGGTGGAAAGATCCACTTCGATAGCCGCCTACTGCGGTATACCGGACGTTCTTATAGCAATGTCTGTCATATCTATAGGTACAAGTCTTCCAGAGCTGGCAGCCCATTCTATAGCATCAATAAAGATACTTAACGGTACTCTGGACTATGCAGTTGGGTCTTCCACGGTTCTGGGGGCGAACATAGGCTCTGACGTCGTTCAGCAGACACTGGTGGTGGGGATAGTCATACTTGGATCAATGCTATTCAGAGGGGATAGCGAGTTCGAATTCTCAGGAACTTTCCTGAAGAAGGACTACCTCCCTATGATCGGAACCACGCTCATGACTCTGATACTGGCCTGGGACGGCATACTCTCCAGAATCGATGGACTGGTTCTATTCGGATCCTTCCTGGCATACATGTACTTCCTGTACCACACGAGACAGGAAAGGCTTGAGAGCTCAGAGAAACCGTCCGAAAACATCTTTAGAGATTCCTTTATAGCTTTATCAGCCATGACAGCAGTTCTTGTATCCGCACATTTAGTTCTGGAAGTGGTAGAAAATGTCGTGTCGGCTACAGGTCTTGGAGGGTCACTTATAGGAGTTATATCGGTGGGAGTAGTATCGGCATTCCCTGAGTTATTCACAGCGCTGGGAGGTCTGAGAAAGGGCGCGGAAGGCATATCTCTCGGAACTCTGATAGGAAGCAATATAACCAATCCGCTGCTAGCTATAGGTTTTGGATCTCTTCTATCCACTTACTGGGTTCCAAGACCTCTAGTGTTCTGGGATCTGCCTATGGAGACTATTACTGCAGCGCTCCTGCTCTTCTATCTATTGTTTGTATCGGACAGGAAGCTTGGCTGGAAGGGAGGGCTATACCTAATCGTGCTCTACATCTTCTATATAGTGATAAGGTTTGCATTCTTTGCTATAGACTGAGCTCTGTCAGGTCAGTCTATGAGTTAAATCTACGATTTAACGACTGATATTAGGCTTGGAGTCTGTGAAGACGACAAGACCAATCAAAGAGCTAAATCTACGATTTAGTGAACAGACTGAGCTCTGTCAGGTCAGTCTATGAGTTAAATCTACGATTTAACGACTGAT
>JAXINT010000156.1:2547-2881 GCA_034190605.1 Asbonarchaeaceae archaeon (SeqCode)
CCAATCAAAGAGCTAAATCTACGATTTAGTGAACAGACTGAGCTCTGTCAGGTCAACCCGCGAGTTCACGGAGGAACAGTCAATCCTAAGGCGACCACAATCGGCCGCTATGTGACTCGATGAAATTCCCTGTCGGGAATTTCACTCGATCGATTGAAATCTACGATTTCAAGAGCCCCGGCAAACTCTTTTTCCCTTTTTTCTAGATCCAGCTTTAAAACCAGACCAGTTTTTCACACAGCAAGAAGTTGTATGGAAAAAGCAATCAGACCTAAAACTACTCTATTTCCTAGAAAGTTGATAATGCTGATTTAACCGTGACCGGACTCAGAAG
>JAXINT010000156.1:2891-7183 GCA_034190605.1 Asbonarchaeaceae archaeon (SeqCode)
CCCGATGTAAATAACTACTGCAACTCCTAGAGCTACAAAGAGCGCAGTCCAGGGATTGTCCACCCTGTCCTCCTGCGGTCCTATGTCTTTTAGGAACTTGGGCTCAGAGCCGTTGAAATTATAGCCCTGCGCAGTTACGGCTCCGGACACCAATAGAACCAGCAGGACAAGAACAGCGATTCTCCTCAATCACACCACCAATGCAGATATTGGCAGAAACAGCAATATAAACTTTTCACATATACAGCGCAAGATTTTTAACACAGAAAGGACAAACCACAGAACAGGAAACAGAAGAGAGAAAGTGGTGGCTATGGAAGGCAAGATGTTCACAAAGGCAAACCTGGTGTTCCTCCTTGCAGTACCTCTGCTGTGGACTGCGCTGTGGCAGATTTTTCCGGGCAAAAGCCTCGGCCACTGGCTCCAGTACTGGTGGATGTTCCCGATAGCCTTTGTCATAGCCCTGGCCGTAAACACGGTAGGTATAAGCGGGGCAGCGCTTTTCGTACCATTCTTCGTCCTTATATTTCCACTGCTTGCATCTCCGCTTGGACCAGCGCAGAGCGTCAAGCTGGGGCTTATAACTGAAGCCTTTGGACTTTCCAGCTCCGCCTTTGCCTTCATAAGCTATGGGCTTGTAGACAAGAAGTTGGGTCTGTACACTGCTCTGGGAGCAGCGTCGTTTGTAATAGCAGGATCAATCCTGGCAGGATACATCCCAGAGTTTCTCTTCCACTTCCTGATAGCAGGAGCGCTTCTGCTATCCGTCTACCTCCTGACGCACAGCGAAAGAGCCAAGTCAAAAGCAGAATGCATAAAAAACGATGAAATCGGCCACCATGTGGAAGGGCACGAAAACGCAACACTTGAAAGCATGGACGGAAAGACCTACAAGTACTGCAGAACCGGATACCAGAAAAGAGAGATCGGCTATGGGATAGGAGGGCTGTTCCAGGGACTTGCAGGGTTCGGAATAGGAGAGCTTGGAATAGTATCTATGCTTATGACCAAGATACCGATAAGAGTAGCAATAGGAACAAGCCATGTAGTAGTCGCGCTAACCGCGATAATTGCCTCAGCCAGCCATATATCTCAGTCATTGCTTGCAGGCACAGGCACACCGTGGAACATAGTAGCAATGACAGTTCCAGCAGTGATAATAGGAGGGCAGATCGCGCCCTTTGTATCAGCAAAGATGGAGACAGACACGCTTGAGCATTTTGTAGCCGGTCTTTTTGTGGTTCTGTCGATAGCGCTTCTGTTCCTTGGAATATCACACCTGTAAGAGGTTGATAGATCATGTCGGAAGAAAAGCTTGGACTTAAAGAAGTCATTGCAATGGGGGTCGGAGGAATGGTCTCCGGAGGCATCTACGCAGTCCTGGGAGTGGCAATGAAACAGGCAGGAAACGCAGTGCCTCTATCCTTCCTTCTAGCAGGCATACTTACTCTCCTGACCGCCTATTCCTATGTAAAGCTTACATGCCACTTCAAAGAGAAAGGAGGGGCCTTCTCCTATATAGAACATGTGGTCGCGAACAGGCATATAGCAGGAATTTTTGGATGGATACTGGTTATAGGCTACATAGGGGTCATGGCAATGTACGCGTTTGCCTTTGGTTCCTATACCCTTGTGGCAATGAGAGAGATATTTTCAGTAGCTTTGCCTCAGTTCCTAAGACCTCTAATCTCTATATCTATAATGGCTGTGTTTATAGGTCTCAATATCTACGGGGTTAAGGAGAGCGGGCTGTACGAGGATATCGCGGTATACATAAAGATATTCATACTGCTCAGCCTGGCAGGTCTGGGCATCTACTTCTTCCAGGGCGACCCTGCAGGCCTAAGTTTCTTCAATAAAGGCTATACAAGCCCTGTAACTGCCTTCGCTATAATATTCGTGGCATATGAAGGATTCCAGCTCCTGATATACGACTATGCCGATATACAGGATGCAGATAGAAACCTGGCCAGAGGAATGTTCATAGCAATCTTTACAGCCATCCTTATCTATGTTTCCATCTCCTATATGGCCACACTGCACCTTACACCGCAGATGCTTATACAGCACAAGGAGACGGCACTGGCCAAGGCAGTCTCGGAGACACCTATACTCGGGACAGCAGGATTCATACTTGTGATAGTATCCGCTCTAAAGAGTACATCTTCCGGTATAAATGCCACACTGTTCGGATCCTCAAGATTGACGCACAAGATAGCCACAGAGAAGGAGCTCCCAAGGATATTTTCGTTCAGGGACAAGAGAGGAATACCTGTATACTCTCTGCTGATAATCGGAGGTGCAAGCGCGATATTTGCAGCCCTGGGAACGCTGGAACAGATAACCGAGTTCGGATCGATAGCATTCCTGCTGGCGGACGGTGCAGCCAACTACGCCAACCTCCGGCTCTACAGGGAGACCGATTCGAACCCTCTGATACCTGCCCTAGGACTCCTAGGAGTGCTGGCGGCATTCCCAATCGTGGTCTACCATCTATATCTAACGCAGTTTCAGACACTGGCAGGGATAGGGGTGATCTTCGTTTTAATCCTGTACATCGAGTTCATACACATGGAGAGAAAACCGCTGAAGAAAGCACTTCACAGGGTGGAGGAGAAGATATAGAACCCCGGCAACTCTTTTATAGATAGAAACCCAAGAACAAAACCATGAAGAAAGAAGCCTCAAAGCTGGAGAAAGACATGGGAGAGGTAAAAGAGCAGCTGGAAAAAATCTGGAGGAAGCTGCAGGAGATGGACCGGGATATAGACACTATACGGCTTAACACCAGTTAGCTGCCTTCCTCTTCCCTCTCCTCCTTCTTCCTTCTAAGCTCCTCCTCTATACCTAGAGCCTCACCTAGCTCCTTGTAGCGGTTTCTTATGGTGACTTCAGTTACTCCGACTATGTTGGCTACTTCTCTCTGTGTTCTCTTGGCGCCCTTGAGTACGGCTGCGATGTACAGGGCTGCTGCAGCGATTCCTGTCGGACCCTTTCCAGACAGCATGTTCTTCTCTCTAGCCTGCTGTATTATCTTCCTTGCCTTGGCCTGGACCTCTCCAGAAAGGTCGAGTTTGCCTGAAAACCTTGGGATGTGGTCTTGAGGTCTTGCGGGAAGGATTCTGAGGTCAAGCTCTCTTGCAACATACCTGTAGGTCCTTCCTATCTCCCTCTTGTCAACTCCTGACTCTTTATGAAGTTCATCAAGAGTTCTGGGAGTTCCCTGGTTTCTCGCAACTGTGTAAAGTATTCCGGCAATTACAGACTCCATGGATCGGCCTCTTACAAGCTCCTGGTCTACAGCTTTCTCGTAAAGCCTTGCCGCCTCTTCATGCACGGACTTGGGCAGATTAAGGCTGGATACAAGCTTGTTAAGCTCGGATAGAGCGAATCCTAGGTTTCTGTCCTTCGACTTTGTCAGGCGGTTGTGCCATTTTCTCATCCTGTAATACTGCGCTCTCTTCCTACCGGCTACCTTGTAGAGCTCTCCTGAGCCCTTACCTATATTGGTGGAAACTCCCATGTCGTGCCTCTTGTATGTAAGTGGAGCTCCTGCCCTTGACTTCTCCTCTCTCTGTTCCTCGTTAAATGCTCTCCATTCGGGCGAGTCGTCTATCCTGTCCTGGTCCAGGACAAGGCTGCAGTTTCCGCATAGAAGTTCTCCTCTCTTCTTGTCTTCCTCAAGAGTTGAGGAGCCACAGTCAGGGCATTGAGCCTGATTCTGTCCTTTTGAATTTCCTTTTTCGTTCTCTCCCGAGGTGTTAGATGTTTGTATATCTTTTTTAGACCTGGTCGCAGAGCCGGGGTTTTTCATCTGTTCTGGCATGTTTCCACCTTCTTGTCCTTTAGGCGTCTTCTACCTTGGCCTTCAAGTCTTGCAGCATGTCGCAGGAGTTTCCATTCAGGTATTTCTTAAGCATTAAAGAGTGAAGATCTGTTTTTCCACGTTGTTCTCGTCCTTCTCTTCCCGTCCAACTCCTGTGCAGAAAGTTCGCATGCAGGCTGATGTATTAACACTGCATATTTTTAAATTTGCGGGTGTCGTCCTGTCTTAGGACGAGACCGTGAGAACATCAATGATATAGGGGCTTACCGAGGTCTTCCTACAAATATAGATACATTTTGTGCGGTGACGGTCTTCCGGCCTATGGCGCTTTCCCTAGTAATTACAGATACATTCTGACCATTCTCTAGAGATTGAACGCTGGCATCAATGGTTTTAAATGGTGATGGTGGTGCTCTAGTTGAGTTTGGACCTATAAAGCTTCTGTTGAACTGTATGTCTCTAGGCT
>JAXINT010000106.1:0-7131 GCA_034190605.1 Asbonarchaeaceae archaeon (SeqCode)
CAGGGAAAGAGATCATACATGTATGGTTTGCAGGTGTAGGGCCTTATGCAGTACTCTTTGCAGACAGTAAGAATCCTGAAAGAGTGCATGCAGTGGAGAAAAATCCCAAGGCCTGTAAATACATGGAGGATAACATAGAGATTAATGGAGTTGAGGAAACGGTTGTGCCGCACTGTGGAGATGTGGGAAAGATAGTTCCAGAGCTGGAAAAGGCAGACAGGATTGTCATGCCTCTCCCCAAGTCCGCAGATCAGTTCCTGGAGCTGGCGTTTGAGAGATCAAAGAAGGGAGCAGTGATACACTACTATAGGTTTGCGGAGAAGGAGGAAAATAATGTTAAATGGAGCGGTGTAGTTGAAGAGGTTGAGGAGAAAGCGGAGAAGGCGGGAAGAGAGTTTGAGATAGTTGATAAAACTGTGTGCGGCCACTACGCTCCTTACATGGACAGGGTATGCATAGATGTGAAGGTCAAGTAGGAAACTACTTACTCCTCTCCCTCAAGGTCGATGTTGTGCTTCTCCATGTGAGCCTCAAAGGCAACATGGGTAATAGTCTTCTCCACGAGTTCAGAGTCAAGAAGATACTCTACTACAAATCCTCCTAGCTGATCCCTGTCCTTGAACTTGGATATTAGAAGTATGTCCGTATCTCCTGTTATCTCGTATACCGCCGTGACATTTGGGTGGTTGAATACGCGTTCCTCGACATCCTTAAGGTGTTCTCCCTTTACTATGATCTCAATAGCTGCAACGATGTGGTATCCGATCTTGCTGTAGTCCACATCTACAGTGTAACCCTTTATAACTCCTGCCTCTTTCATCTGGTCGACACGGTTTATCACGGTAACCGCTGTAGAATCGACCTCTTCCGCGATCTTTCGGAAGCTCTTCCTTCCGTCCTTCTGGAGCTTGGTCAGAATCTTCCTGTCCAGCTCATCTATCTCGTAATCAGGACTCATTTTTGATTACCCGGTAGGAAACCGTCTGCAAAAAAGTTAACATCTGGCTTCCTATAAGCTAATTTACTTAACAAACATTTAAAAAGCTATCCGTGAAGAGGGTTCAGGAAAGATAGTTAAAAGTAGGGAAGTCTAGTTCTAAGGGAAAGATGGGTCTTGACGAAAAGCTGGAAAAGGCAGAGGAGAAATTGAAGAAGACTCCTGTGAACAAGGCTACAGAGAAGGAACGCGGAAGGCTGAAGGCCAAGATAGCAAAGCTGAAGGAGGAGAAAGAACAGAGACAGAAGGGAACTGGGGAGGGACAGGAAGGCTATGCCGTGGAGAAGACAGGAGACGCAACTGTATCTCTAGTAGGCTATCCCTCGGTAGGTAAATCCAGGCTTCTTAACAGACTTACAAATGCGGAATCCGAGGTAGGCGAATACCAGTTCACAACTCTTGATGTGGTGCCAGGAATACTGGAATACAGAGGCGCAAACATACAGATACTGGACGTGCCAGGACTTATCGGAGGCGCGGCAGAGGACAGAGGTGGTGGAAAGCAGATCCTGTCAGTTATAAGGAACTCAGACATGGTAATCCTCATGACGGATCCGGAGAGGCTTGACGGCTTTGAGAAAATGGAGGAAGAGCTATATAACGCAGGCATAAGGCTGGACCAGGAACCTCCGGAGGTCAAGGTTACCAAGAAAGGCAAGGGCGGTATACAGGTAACTTCTCCAGTAGAGCTCTCAAAACTGGACCGCGAGACTATAGAGGAGGTCATGGAGTCCTGGGGCTTTGTAAACGCCTCCGTAGTTATAAGAGAGGATCTGGGTCTTGACAGGTTTATCGACGGTGTGGCGGACAATAGAGTCTACATGCCGTCGCTAAAAGTCGTTAACAAGCTAGATCAGATCGGGGGAGAGGAAAAACAGGATATAGAAGACGAGTTTGGAGAAGTAGTCTTCATATCTGCGGAGGAAGGGATAAACCTCGACGAGTTTAGAGAAAAAGTTTTTGAACGCCTAGAACTTATGCGAGTATATCTTAAGAAGAAAGGAGGTGACGTAGACAGAGAGGAGCCCCTGATACTCAGGAAAGGCGACACCGTAGAGGATCTGTGCAACGAGTTACATGACAAGTTCCTGGAGAAGTTCAAACATGCGCGCGTCTGGGGTGATTCTGCAAAGTTTGAAGGACAGCAGGTAGGGCTCGACCATGTCCTTAAGGACGAGGATGTGGTTGAAATTAGCAAAAGCTAGGCTCTATATATTTCCACAACTTTTTTCTGTTCCTCAGACCACTTCTTATTGCTTGTCTCCTTGAGGTGCTCCACGTACCGGTCTATAAACTCCAGCCTCTCTTCCATATTCTTTCTTTTTTTCCTCCTCTAGCTTTTCTACATCCACCATTTTCCATCTCCTAGTTCAGCAGGCCAGTGTTAGAGAATTAGACTTAAACAATTTGAGACCACTTACCTAAACGACAATCCTGACAATATCTCCGTCCTCAAGCTCGTGGTCCTTTGAAAGAGTTCTACCTGTCCGCGCATCCACAGCCTTGACATAGCTGTCCCCTATATCGGAGTGAATTGCATAGGCAAGATCTACCGGGGTAGAGCCTTTTTCTACTAGGACAGCGTCTGGCAGTACATTCCCTTTTTGATCCGAAAAGCTTGACTCGTCTTCAACGGGATAGACTACAATCATGTTAAGAAGGTCAAATACAGCAGTATCTATAAGCTCCTGTACACCTGTTGTGCCAAATCTTTCAAGAACCTCTTCTCTTATCCTTTCAAGCGCCTTCTCCTGCTTTTCCGACAGGTCGGCCAACACCTCAAAGCCTGAACTACCCGGGAGATAATCTATCTTCCCTGCCTCTGCCGCCTTCCTAAGGGCTAGTTCTGACTCAGCGGATACAGGGACAAATTTCTCCTCCGGATACTCGTCTCTCAGACTTTCAAGGTTTTCCTCTGCTCCAGGGAGATCTATCTTGTTGCAGGCGAACACTGTAGGCTTTGAGACTTCTCTTAACCTCGACACAAAAGATTCTATATCCTCCTCATCCCAGCTATCGGGTTTTTTAGATATATCCAGGTCTCTTAAGGTCTCTCTTATGTGTTCTAGTTTGATTCCTAGCCCTGAAAGCTTGTCAGCCAGGAACTGGTCGACAGAACTGTCCGTAGACCTTAACTTTCTCATCCAGGAGTCCCAGCTCTCCTCCAACAGGTTCCTCATCCAGAGGTCAAACTCCTCCTCAACGAACTTGACATCATTCAAGACATCGTAATCCTCGGCTGGCTCTCCCTTCTCGTTGGTCTTTCCAGCGCAGTCAAGCACATGTACAAGTGCATCAGCCTCTCTCACTGAGTCCAGGAACTCGTTTCCCATGCCCTTGCCTTCTGAGGCGCCCGGTACAAGTCCTGCAATGTCAAGAAGGTTTACAGGTACGAAACGCGTTCCGTCCCTGCACTTTGAGTTGTTTGGATCGCAGGAGACCTCTAGTTCTCTACAGGGACAGTCCGCAGATGCAAATGCAACACCCATGTTAGGCTCTATCGTGGTAAAAGGGTATCCTGCCTTCTCTATCGACTTGAGAGTTAACGCTTCAAACAGGGTTGACTTACCTGTGTTAGGCTTTCCAACAATTCCAAGTTTCACGGCGCTACAACCTCTGTAGTTTCTTTAAACAAAGCTTTAAAGATGTAGGCCAATTTCCGATACACCTATAAAAGTTTTGTCTCTAAAAAGCAAAAAGGTATGGAAACACCTCTGTGTAGTGTCTGCCAGGATTCGGACGACATCCTATGTACGGGATGTCAGCAGAAGATCGAGGACGGAGAGCTTACGGAGACAGCTGTAGAGGTATCCAGATTCCTCATGGACGAGGCCGAAAGAGTCAACACATTGAGGGACATAGAGATAAAGTCGGTTAAAGAGGCCTCCGGTGCTATAGTTATAATAACAGGAAAGGGAGATGGTCCAAAGGTCGTTGGAAGAAACGGAGAAGTAGTTAAAAAGCTTGCAAATGAATTCAACAGTTCTATAAGAGTTGTAGAGGACTCAGGTGTAGACGATGAGGTTATAGAAAATCTATTGGAACCTGTAGAGGTGCAGGGGATAAATACAGTGTACAAGCCCGAAGGAACTCAGAAGAAGGTCGTGGTTAACAAGGGTGATAAAAGCAGAGTGCCTATAACTCGGGAAGAGTTCAAAGAAATAGTCAAGGAACTAACAGGAGAGGAATACACTTTAAGCTACGAGTAGTTCAGGAAACCAAGCCCTATTTGATATATTCTTACAATCCTCCCATACCCAAAAAGTAGGTAATTGCAACCGTTGCAAGTCCGACAGCAATCATTTTAAGAGCGAACAACAATATCGACTCTCTAGAGATCTTTCCAAGAAATGCTCCGAACATACCCAGCATTATAAGGGCCAAGGAAGCGGAAATGTAATAGGCGGTGTTTACCATGGGCACAACTCCCAAGTATGCAAATACATAGGGCGAAGTAGATATTACAGCGGTTATGAACGGCGATATACCGTTAAGAAACGCCACTGATAGAGATCTGCTTGACACTCTCTTCTCCTGTATGGATCCTTCCATGTCAGAGACCATGTCTTCCTTGAGCTCCTTGAACTCACGGGCTCTCTCCGCCTTCTCTGTAAAGTAAGCGCTAGAGAATCCGGATACTAGCAGCCCAATAGCAGCACCCATGCCTGAAGAGATCAATATGCGAGGGGAAGATACAGATGAGGCGAATGCACCTACCGTTATACCTAGAACTGTCAGTATCCCGTCAAAACCGTTGAGAACTATATACCTTCGTGCAATATCTCCTATGTTTCCTCCGGCCAGATCGTTCATATCTCCAGACATGTTTGAATTCTCCTATCCCTGAGGTGTGTCGACCTCTCCGATCAGTTGCTCGCCGCATACAGCCTCGTCCACTGAATGTATGGAGCCTCCGAGCTCCTCTATCTGGCTAACAACCTCTCCGAAGTCTATGTTGTCGGCCTGGATTGTCAGCTTCACGTTTTCAACTGATTCGTCGACCTCGTAGAGTGTTGCGTTTATGCTGTCCACAGAATTCAGTTCGGAAATCTTCTCAGCCATCTCAAGCATCTTTGGCTCGTGGGGCTTCAAAACGTCCAGGACGATTCTTCTTATCCTTGCCATTGATTATCTCCTCTTTACCTAGCTATCCATCCGTCTTTTCAACCATTTTTTAAGTGTCTTCCGGTCCTTGTTGGACTTCTCAGCCTCAAGTAGTTTCTCAAGGTCAAGGTCCTCCTCTCTTACTTTTTCCTTGACCTCCTCTATGGTTCCAGCAACCAGCTCTACATAGCTGGGAGAGGACTCCTCAACGCTCTCCTCGGAGGAAACCTCACCAACAGTCCTTCCCGAAGTGTAACTGGGTTCGTCCTCGACCTTTCCCAGGCTGCTGTTCTCATCAGAATCCTCAATGCCCTCCTCTCCCTCAGGATGCTCATTCTCCATGTCCTTGTGTAGACTGTCCGCCTCTATCCACACTATAAATACACCTATAAGCGCGGCCAGTATCCCCATACCACCCTTCAACATAACTACAAGGGACTGCAGGTTGGTCAGGCCGGTAGATACTATAGGCGCCTTGAGCGCGTACCAGTAGAGCCCTCCAACTATCAACACAGCGCCAATAAGGAACTTTACAACCGATCCGGAGTTCTCGGACATCTCTGAAGACTAATTGTTTAGCCCGGTTTAAATATAGTTTGGAAAGGACCGGCCGAGAGGTTTCATATAACACCCCGTAACCGGAGAAAAAATCGTTTGGTTTAAAAAGATTTGGCCCTACAAAACTATAGGTTAGAAAGGGTATGACACGAGGAGATGAGATATGAGTTTTTACCAGTACGCAAGGAAGCAGTGGAGGAATAAAGATGTAGATGCAGAGCTGAGGAAGCTCTGGCAGCAGAGGCTGAAGGAATGGCGACAGCAGGACAGGATAAAAAGGATTAAAAGACCTACAAGGATTTCTAAAGCCAGGAGTCTTGGATATAAGCCTAAGCCAGGAGTAGTTCTAGTAAGAGGTAGAATAAGAAGAGGCGGTAGAAGCAGGAGAAGTATAAGGAGAGGTAGAAGGCCTAAAAGGGCTGGAAGAACAAAGTTCACTCCTAAAAAGAGTCTTAAGCAGATAATGGAGGAAAGAATATCCCGGAAATACCCTAACCTGGAAGTTCTGAACTCATATCCTGTTGCCAAGGACGGAAAGCACAAGTGGTTCGAACACATACTGGTCGATCCATCGCACCCTTCCATCCAGGAGGACGACAACTACAGCTGGATAGAGGATCAGCCTGGAAGGGCTCACAGAGGAAAGACTTCTGCAGGTAAGAGAGCTAGAGGTCTGAACAACAAGGGTAAGGGAGCGGAAAAGGTAAGGCCGTCAAACAGGGCTAATAACAGGCAGGCTAACTGATTCTTAACCGCCTTCAAGAATCTCAAGGATACTAGTCGAACTCCTCCATCCTTTTCTTCAGAAATCTCTCCGCCTCATTCTCGGACTGGAAGAACTCGCGAAGGTCCTTTAAGGACATTCCGTATTCCTTATCTTCTATCTCCATGACTGCACGGTAGCCTCCTTCAACCTCTATAACCTTTGCAAATCCTTCGAAACCCTGCTTTTCAAGTTTCCAAGAACGCCTGTCCTTTTTTCGCCACATAGGATAAAGCAGAGTTTTTCTACAGACCCGCATTTTTCACGTCTCTAGCAAGCTTCTTGACATCCTCTTCCAGAGACTTCAGATGCTTTACAACGCGCTCCTTCTCCTCTATAAGGGCTTCAATCCTCTCGTACTTTTCAGCAGCCCTGTCAAGGTCGGACTTTTCTATGTATGCGTTCTCAGTCTCAACAAGCTTGTCTATAACATCCTCAGCTATACGCTGTAGGAGGAGATTTAACCCAAAATAGACCGACTTTCTGACGTACTGTCCTTCGCGCGTCTCGTCTCTAACCATGTTTACAATTCTGGAATGTGGAAATGCCAGGTCCTTCTTCTCAACATCATCAGGTACTTCTACCATAATTGTTCACCAAAGATTTCTTGGAGAATAATTGTGGATGGGAGCTATTTAATGGTTTCGGCGTTCAGGGATAGAGGGGCTTTTCAGATTCAAGTGCGGTTCTGAAAACTTGCAGGGTGTTT
>JAXINT010000051.1:0-7109 GCA_034190605.1 Asbonarchaeaceae archaeon (SeqCode)
TATTAAGTAACATAGGTGTTTGATATGGGTGTGACCAAAGACGATCGAAATGAGCTTATACGCCGGGTTGAGGACATGGGCAGCAATATTCAGTCAGAAGAGAATAGAGAGAATATTGAAGGAGTCTTAGAAGATATAGAGAACATAATGAGGTATAGGGGGGAAATAGAGCTTAAATCGTTGGATAGCACGAAGAAAGGTATTACTACAACAACCAAGGACAAAAATGGGAGATACAGGCCAAAGATTCTATACGATAAGAGCATAAGCAGAGAGTCTAATGATAGATTTAGAAATATCGTACTTCACGAAATAATTCACGGCATACAGAGAGAAGAGCTATTTAAATCAATAGAGGCAGGCGAAATTACTTTTACTCCGGACAAAAACGATGCAATAACATTCCTTTCAGAAGGACAGGCAGTAGCCCTAGCAGGAAGTAACGGTGATTTCTACAACGATGCTTCCGAAGTATACCAGGAAGTCTACGGAAAAGTGGATCAGGGGGCAAGCTACGAGGAAGCCATTAGGGATGTGGACAGAGAGAAATATATGGCCATCGTCGACCTAGAATGGAGCTATGGTTCCTATAAATATTGTCTTGCAGTAGATAAGGACAAGATCGAAGGTATGAACAAGGATGATATCTACAAAAAGTTTGTTGACCATGGTAGATGGAGTGAAGCTGAGGAATACGACTTCAGAGAAATAGAACTAGGCGAATATGCCCACGAAATGGGAGAACTGTTCAAGCGAACACATAACCTTGTCTCTGAGGCCTACGAGAGAGGATTTATGGACGGCGAAAATACTGTAGTAGAGGGGCTGGAACTAGGTCTTCTGAATTCATGGCTCCCTGGCAGGCAGAGGTTTGTGGCGTAACGAGACAACCTTTTAAAGAATTTGGCCGAATAGGGGCAACATGGACCTAGAAAGGAGGAAGGAGCTGGTACTGAAGAACACTTCTGAGACAATTACAGAAGAAGAGCTGGAGGAAAAACTGGAAAAGGAAGAGCCAGTTGCTTATATAGGATATGCGCCAACCGGAATGATGCATATAGGACATTTTACGACTATAAGGAAGATCAGAGACTTTGTAGAGGCTGGTTTCAAGTTCAAGATACTTCTAGCAGACATACACGCAGAGCTGGATATAGAGAAAACTCCTCTAGAACTTGTAGAGGCAAGGACAGAATACTATAGAAAGGCCGTAGAAGGTATGCTGGAGTCCGCAGGAGTGGACATGGATAAGATTGAGTTTGTAAAGGGAAGCGACTTCCAGCACGGAGAGGAGTACCAAAAAGGATACATGCACCTGATGGAAAACATGACTGTTAGACGGGCTCAGAGATCTGTAAACGAGGTTGTAAGACATGGAGAAGATTCCATGAAGGCTTCAGGGCTTCTGTATTCTGCCATGCAGATAATGGATACTGTAGCTCTTGACGTTGATGTTGCATACGCAGGTCTGGATCAGAGAAGGATATACATGCTTGGAAGGGAGACACTGCCAAAGATCGGGGAAGGAACGGTCACATGTGTGTTTGCGCCTCTCCTATCAGGGCTTACAGGCGGCAAGATGAGCGCTTCGGAGGAGAAGTCCAAGATCGGAATCCATGACACAGAGGAGGAGATTAGAGAAAAGATTGGTGACGCCTACTGCCCTCAAGGCGAAAAAGAGGACAACGGAGTTCTTGAGTATGTAAGATACCTGGTCTTCCCTATACTTGAGGACCGAAACGAAAGTTTCCTGGTTGAGAGACCTGAGAAATACGGAGGCGACCTAGAGTTTGAAAGCTACCAGGAGCTGGAGGAGAGCTTCCTTGAAGGAGAGCTTCATCCGCAGGACCTGAAGAACGCTACATCCAGCTACCTAGATCTCGTACTGCAGCCCATTAGGGAGAAGTTTGAGGGAGAGGAAGAGCTGCTTGACAGGGCCTATCCAGAGGAGAACCAGTAATAGGATCCCTCAGACCTTGATAAGGTAATCATCATCGGGATTCTGCAAGACAAAAACTGGAATCATATGCTTAAATATTGTGTTATAACACTGTTATACAGATATTTCTGCTTTCGGACGAACAATTTAAAAAGATGAAACTACTTTCCTAGACTATGGCCGAGATCGATCTTGAACAGGTTTCTGAAAATATATGGGAGATACCGAAGGAGGGGAAGATGCGGGTTCCCACACGAGTGTTCGCATCCAGTGAACTACTTAAACATATCAAGCAGGACAGAACCCTGGAACAGGCAAAGAACATAACCGAATTTCCAGGCATACAGAAGTACGCATGCGTTCTGCCAGACGCGCACCAGGGCTATGGGATGCCTGTAGGCGGAGTAACCGCTCTTTCAACCCAAAACGGAGGAATAAGCCCTGGAGCTATAGGTTTTGATATAAATTGCTTAACGGGCGATTCTGAGATGTGTTTGGAGTTCGGACGGAGGGTAGAGATTAGAGATCTGGAGGATAGGTTTGCAGAAGAAAAAGCTATAGTGGCTGCTGACAATAGAGAAGAATCCGACATACAGCTCTTTATGCAGAAAAAAAATCAGACAGTCTTCGAGATAGAGGCAGAGACTGGTGAAAAAATCAGAGCAACAGCCGACCATCCTTTCTTCACTCCAGAAGGAAAGAAGAAACTAGGAGAATTAAAAGAGGGAGACGAACTACTTATAAATCCATTCAAAGGCATCGAAGACGAAGAGCCAGAAGAATTTGTAGTTGTAAACGAAGAAGATTTTGAAGGCGAGAATCCGCAGATAATAAGATTCCTGAAAGATAGAGATCTATTGCCCTTGAAATCAACCGACAGAAAGTTCAACATACTTCTAAAGCTCGCCGGATTCCATACCGGGGACGGATCGTTTAACAACCATGGTGAGACTAGCTTCTACGCAGAGAAAGAAGATCTAAAGAAGATACAAGAGGATATAGAGAAGCTCGGCATCAAAGCCTCCAAAATATATTCAAGGACAAGAAACCACTCTTTCAAGGGAAACCAGTTCGAGAGAACCGAACACATGGTTAAGGCGACCTCAAGAGCGTTTCAGAAACTCCTCATTAAACTAGGGGTACCTAAAGGCAGAAAATCAGAAATGGATTTCACACTACCCTCTTACATGGGCAGGCTTGCAGGATGGCAGAAAGCGCTATATCTCTCCGCCTTCTTTGGGGCAGAAATGAGCGCTCCCTCAGCAGTATATGACAAAAATATGTACTGCCCGAAGATATCTCAGAACAGAATACAAGAACACAGTGAACAGGCAAAGGAATTCATGCAAGAGATTAAACGATATCTTAAAGAGTTAGGGGTGGAGGCCAACAAAATCGAAGCTTTTGAAGCAGACTCTCCAGGAAATCCTGAAATGATGCGTTTCAGATTAGGAGTGAAAAGCGATTCAGAAAATCTCATAGAATTCTTTACAAAGATAGGCTATAGATATAATCTTAAAAAGCAGAAAAAAGCAATAAAGGCCACCCAGTACCTTAAGACAAAAGAGAAAGCGATAGAAAGGAGAAAAAATCTATCAAAAGAGGCTGTTACACTATACGAAAATGGCGACTCCCCACAAAAGATAAAACAACAGCTGGAGATAAACAACAGATTTATTGAAAGGAGCATATACAGCGGAAGGGCAACCTCTCCTCGACCTCCCAAGGACTTCCCTAACTATGAAGAGTACGCAGAAAGGATAGAGGTTAAAGACAATCTGTCGGTAAAGACTTGCATAAAGAAGATAAGAGAAAAAGGTAAAGAAGACGTATATGATATAGGCGTTACACATCCGGAACATAACTTCATAGCAGACAGCTTCGTAGTGTCTAACTGCGGAGTAAGAGTTCTAAAAACAGATCTAAAGTATTCAGACATCAAGCAAGACATAGATCGGCTTTCAAACATCCTTGCGCAGAAGATACCTAGAGGTCTGGGTAAAGGATCCGTGACAGGGGCGCTTTCAGAGGAGGAGATCGAGGATGTATGCAGGAAAGGAATGAAATGGGCGTTAGAAGAAGGCTATGCAGTAGAGGAAGACCTGGAACACTGTGAGGACAACGGATTCAGGGAAGGAGCAGAAACCAGGAATATATCAGAGAAGGCTAAGGGCAGGGCAAGACACCAGCTAGGCTCTCTTGGCTCAGGAAACCATTTCCTGGCAGTTCAGAGAGTATCAGACATCTATGACCGTGAAACCGCCAAGCAGTTCGGGCTGAAGGAAGATCAGGTGGTCGTGATGATACACTGCGGTTCAAGAGGTCTTGGACACCAGGTCTGCCAGGACTATGTTAGAAAGATAGAGAAGGAACATCCGGAGGTTATAAAAGAAATGCCAGACAAGCAGCTGGCCTATGCACCAGCAGGATCAAAGCTGGCTGATGAATACTACAGCGCCATGAACTCGGCGATAAATTTTGCCTGGGCAAACAGACAGATCTTGATGCACCAGACAAGGAAGTGTTTCGAAAGAATTTTTGGAAATGACTGGGATGACATGGGCATGGACCTGCTGTACGACGTGGCGCACAACATAGGGAAGAAAGAGGTTCATGAGGTAAATGGAGAGGAAAAGGAGCTTTATGTACATAGGAAAGGCGCAACTAGAGCGTTTCCTGCTGGAAGAGAGGAGGTTCCGGAGGCCTACAGGAGTGTTGGACAGCCGGTTCTGATACCTGGTTCCATGGGAACTTCCTCGTACATCCTCAAGGGGACTGAAAAGGCGATGGAGCAGACTTTTGGCTCATCGGCTCACGGAGCAGGAAGACTAATGTCCAGGACACAGGCAAAGCAGGACTTCTATGGTAGAGACGTGCAGAAAGACCTGAAGAAGGACGAGATAATTGTAAAGGCGGAGTCGGGTTCAAGCATTGCAGAGGAGGCTCCAGGCGTCTACAAGGACGTGGATGAAGTAGTAAGGGTTACAGATGCTGTAGGTATAGGGGATAAAGTTGCCAGGACAAGGCCTATAATCAATATTATAGGGTGAAAAAGTCAGATCCTGTCTCCTGCCATCTTCTCATATCTTTCCTCCTTGTCATATGCTACATCGCGCTGTATCTCTCTAAGGATATCGCGGTTGATCTCTTCAAAGATAGAATCAAGGGAATAGACCGAGTCAAGAGTTATCTCACCCTCCGCCTTTTCTATGTATTCATTGTTGTCGTATATGTCTACTTCAGTGAAGAAGTCCTCTATCTCAGCAAGATATACCTCAGCTATCTCTCTCTTGTCTTTTTCCTCCTCGAAAGGAATTATCAGCTTACCAAAAACTATCTTGCCCATGTCCACTCCTTTCTTTGCAACAGCAGGAAGGATAACTCCGCCTGCACGGCCTCCAAGAGCTGAGATTATGTATACAACATCGTAATCATCTATAAGACCCTCTAGCCTGTCCAGGGATCGGAGATCGATCTCGCTGTCTATCTCCAGCCTTCTATCTCTACCGTAATCATCGCTGGTCTCACGGACAAATACCGTATGGTCGGCTTTAGAGGAGTGCAGGGAATACCTGTCCAGGTCCACGGCAGCTGTAGGTATAGACAGGTCTCGAGCTATGTTGTCAAGAATGTCAATCCCTGCCTGGCCTATACCTACTACAATCCTCTTTTTCAAGACAGATCAGACCTCCAGAGAGAAACTTCGGGGCAAGTCTTTAATATATTTGGAGAAGTCTCAGATTTTTTTAGGCGTTTACTTCCTGCCTATATCCAACACTGAAAGAACCTTTTGTGCCAGGGCATTTGAAGTTCACAGTGACAGTCTCAGCCCCGGATCTCTCCTTCAATTTAATATCGGCCTTATCAGCTTCTTCGAGCTCTTCTTTTGTGTAAGGGAGGTTCTGGGTTGCGTTCAGAAGTTCCAATCCCAGAAAGCCTCCATCACTGTCTAGGTCTATGATGTAGTCTCCCACAAACACGCTTCTCTCATAGTCTTCAGGAGCCCTCTCTTCTCTATCAACAGTCAGTATATCCAAGTTGGAGTTGTAGTTAAACATTACCATTCAAGTATTTCTAAATTTGGTTTGGAAAGTTTTAAAACTGTTGTTATCAGAGCTCGCCTCTGCTGAAAGTATATAGGCAGGCCATAACATTCTCCAGACGAAGATGTAATAAGTGCAATATAGGCCTCCTCATACTCAATGTCAACATTTGGGTTGTAATTGTCTCTAACACCCAGCAGTTCGCCCTCTTCAAGAGCATTTCTTATCTGGTCTATCTCTATCCCCCTCAATGCAGCCCTCTTCTTTGCATGAGTTGATAGCTCTATCTTGTCACAGTTTTTAATTCTCTCTCTAACATACCCAAGTATATCCATATCAATCCCAAAAAAAAGTTTGAGCTATAAAAAGCGGGTGCAAATTCACATAGAGAGCGCCTGATGGAAAAAGCCCTTTACTTAAAAGCCTGATAATCAGAAGTCACAAGTATAGCAATTCTTAATATATCAGAAATATCCAGCCATGCTAGTATCAATCACCGTCTTCACGTTCCTTTCTAAAGGCCTTAATCTCCTCATCTATATCCTCCTGGGAAAGTCTTTCGTCTAACTCCTCTCGTACGTCTCTAAACTCAGCTATCAGCTTTTCCTTATCTATTTTCTTCAAAACCACTGTATTTTCGTCCGCAGATGCTACTGTGAAGATATCTCCTTTCTCTGCGCCTATATCTCTTCGTATCTTCTTTGGGACTATAACCTGGCCACGGCTTGACATCTTGGTTGTGTCTATCTCCATCTTTCCAACCAACTAAAAGATGTAAGAAAAACTTATTTATAAGTAATGATGTCGGGTTCATTTTCCAGCTCACTTAAGAACAGAACCACCAACCCTTTTAAGCCCACTACAAATTTCCAACCCTGAATAGAAATGTGAAGAGCCCTTATTAGAACAAAATATAGCATTATTTAGCAAATATCGTGCATTCGCCCCTACCAACCATTCTTTTAAATAGAGGAAAAACCATAAAGTCCATGTAGTACAATGGGTCTAACCTTCCAGCCAAAGATCGAGATCAAAGCCAAACATCTCTATGTCCTGACAGCACTAGCTCTAGTAGCGGCCGGAGGAGTATACCTCTCAACAGCATACGGAACAGGACAGCCACAGCA
>JAXINT010000019.1:0-6773 GCA_034190605.1 Asbonarchaeaceae archaeon (SeqCode)
GGGAACTGTTTTAAACCTGCAGAGCCAATTTCCTAACTGGTGATTTCCCAAAAATGACGCTATACTTCTTCTATGGGAAGGAGTGCCCGCACTGCCAGTCGATGGAGCCTCTGGTAGAAAACCTTGAGGATGAAGGATTTGAGGTAGAATGGCTTGAGACCTGGCACGATGAGGAGAATGCCGAGAAGAAGGAGGAGCTTGACGATGGGAAATGTGGAGGAGTTCCGTTCTTCTACAACACTGAATCCGATCAATGGATCTGTGGTGAGACCAGTTTCATGGAACTGGAGAAGTGGGCTGAAGGAGAGAAAATATCGTAATTTTTGAGAGGCCGATAATTATGAGCCAGAAGGTAAAGTTTGAGAACGGTGATGGCGCCACACTTGTAGGAATCCTTGACAAGGCAGAAAGTGATAAAGCTCCTGCAGCAGTTCTCAGCCATAGCTTTACGGGATATAAGGAGATCCCTCATCTCTACAAGATAGCCAAGGAACTAATGGACCGTGGAGTTCATGTCCTGAGGTTTGACTTCTCCGACTGTGTAGGAGAGTCGGAAGGAAGCTGCGAGGATATAACGGTTACCAGCCAGGTGGACGATCTGAACAGCGCTGTATCGTTTATCAAGAACAAGGATTTTGTAAACGGAAGTATAGGTCTTGCGGGTCATTCTCTTGGAGGCATGACTTCGATAATAGTTGCTTCGGAGAGGGAAGATATAGATGCTATTGTTCCTGCAGCAGCTCCTGCCTACATGGATCTGAAACATCTTGTTGGAGGAGAAGAGGAGATAGACAGGTGGAGAGAACAGGGGTATTATACCTTTGACTCGTTCAAGAAGGGAGAGGTAGACGTGGGCTGGGGTTTTGTAGAGGACATGAGGAGATATGATGCATGTGAATATATAAGGGGTTTTGAAGGTCCTGTAAGGATTATACATGGAGACAAGGACAATATTGTTCCTCTACAGCATGGGGAGAAGCTTTTCAAGAACTCGACTCACCCAAAACAGCTCCATATAATCTCGGGAGCAGACCACCTCTATGGAGATGAAGACACACAAAAGGAAATGGTCATGTTAGCTGCAGGATGGCTTGAAGACCATCTCGACCACTAGAGAAAAAGGTTCATCTGATTTCGCTGGCCTGCAGGTATGCTTCCACTACTACTGCGAGCTGGAATATAGTCAATACTGCTGATATGAGCACTTCTATGAGTATGCCTCCAAAGCTGTTACTCATGCCGGATATCCCGGCTACAACTCCTGCTGCCAGAGAAAGGACATAGGATATAGCAAGTAGAAGAAACATAAGTAGAATGAGGCTTGCTTTCATGTCGAAGCCCTTTGTAGTCCTCCAGCTGTCCTTCATTGCCTGGAAGAATCCCATCTCTTTGTCTATAACTATAATTGTCCAGAAGAAAAGCGCTAGCATGAGGTAGAGGCCGGGAAGAATAAGCAGTACAAGACCTATTGCTATTACAAGCCCTGCTACGATTCCCCCAATAACCAGGTTGATTAGAGGCCTGACCAGATTCTGGCTGTAGTATTCTTGAGGTATTACATTCCTCTTGTCGTTTAAGAAGGTCCTTACACCTACTATAGTCGCCAACAACGACATTAGTACTACTGCAATCGCTAGAAGTATGGATATAGATGGAGGTCCTATCCAGGCAAGGGGGAAAACGGTTGACGCGTTAGTCACAGACTCTATGATGCCGGACTGTAGCATATATCTCCTTAGACTTTCTCCTGCAATCCTCCCTACTAGGCCTATCAGGAAGAAAACTACTATAAGGGTTAGACCCGTGTCTTCGAACGTCTTTCTGAAACCTCTCTCCAAGGCCTCCCATACATCCAGTTCCATGGATACCTCCAATACCCTTTTTGTCCCACCTCATTTTAATACCTTTCAACTGTAGTCCTGTTGAGGGGAGAGGGAAAATACCTTTATACCTCCGTGCCAAATTGTGCGATATAAAAATGCTACTTGAAAAGATCAGGAAACTCATTGGAGGAAGCTCAAAACTCGGCAGTTACAGGAAGGTGCTTCTACCGACTACGAGAGAGGAGGTTGTTGTAACAGGTGCCAAGGGCCCATACCTAAATCTGAGACATAAAGGAGAGGAAAAAGTTAAGGTTATAGATGCAACGAGCCAGGTAGGCACGAACCCCCTGGGACATCGATACGAACCTATCCTTAAGGAGATGCGCGAGCTATTCAGGCAGGATTCAGACTTCCCTCTCATGCTTGCAGGAAACGATGTATACCATCCGCTGCAGAAGGAACTGGCCGAGAAGTTTACTGAGATATATCCTGGAGACCTGTCAAAGGGAGATCTTAAGACATACTACTGTAACTCTGGCTCTGAAGCGGTTGAAAGAGGATGTCTGAAGTCTGCACAGCTTTACAGTGGAGGTAACTCTTTTGTGGCTTTTGAAAATGCTTTCCATGGCAGGACAAGCCTGGCGCTATCCCACACTAATTCCAAGGGAGTCTACAAGGAGGGCTACAACTTCATGGCGAGGACGGTTCAGGCTCCTTTCGCTTCCAAGAGCGGTGGTGAACTACACAACGATCCGGGCGAGAACGCGGACAGGTGTCTGGATCTGCTTGAATCAAAGATAAGAAGGGAAGGGCCTGAAAACGTCAACTCGATAATGATAGAACCTCTACAGGGGGAAGGAGGATACAATGTCCCTCATCCCAGGTTTATAAAAGGTGTTAGAGAGATAGCGTCCGACCTTGACATTCCTATGATAGCTGATGAGGTTCAGGCTTCTCTTAGAACCGGTGAGTGGTTTAGCATAGACAACTTCGATGTGCAGCCCGACATGATCTCTGCAGCAAAGGCTTTCTCCGGAGGGCTGACTCCTTTTGGAGCATCCCTGATAAAGGACAGGTTTGCCACTGAAAAGAGCAGTAAGCATTCATCAACCTTCGGAGGCAATCCCAAGGACTGCTTTGTAGCTCTCAAGACAATCAAACTTATAGAGGAGAATGATTTCCTTGATAACGCAAAGGAACAGGGATCACATCTTGGAGAGAGATTTGACGAGATTGAGAAGTCTGATATAGTTCATGAGTCGCGCGGTATAGGTCTTTTCAGAGGTCTTGAGTTCAGGGAGGACGGCAAGCCTGCTCCGAAACTACGTGACAGGATTCTGAAGGATTTGCTTGAGGAACATAATATACTTGCTTCTTCATGTGGAAATGACAGGTACAATTCGGCGATAAGGTTCTTGCTACCGGTAAATATTGAGAGGGAGCAGATAGAAGAGATAGCCGATGCGGTAATGGAAACTGTTAAAAACCATTCCGACTAATTCTTTTCCAGAAACCATGTCCATGATAGGGGAGTTTCTGGAGTTCCTCAAGGAATACAAGGTCGTGGGCCTGGCCATAGGTATAGTGGTTGGAACCGCAACCACCGACCTTGTAAATTCTGTTGTAGACGATATAGTTATGCCTCTGGTAGGTATATTCCTGCCTTCAGAAGAATGGCAGACCTACACGGTTTCCCTGGCAAGTGCAGAGTTAAAGGTCGGCCATCTAATAGGTTCAATAGTCGACTTTGCGATTATAGCTCTGATAGTATTTCTTTTTGTGAAGTACATCCTCAAGCAGGAGAAGGTTGAAAAAGTATAAGCAGGATCAGCACTCAATTGCAGCTCCTGGAACCACATATTCCAGTCGATCGAATTAAATCCTGGAGGGATTCATCGAGTTCATCATCTCCTGTTGGTTTTTGGCAAGCACATATTTTTAAATGACAAATACTAATGTAGGGCTCTGTATGTCTAGAATTATCTGCGTGACTTCAGGCAAGGGAGGAGTAGGTAAGACTACATTGGCGTCGAATCTATCTCTAGCTCTAAATGACTTCGGCTACGATACTCTCGTTGTAGATGCGAACTTCACCAATCCTAACCTGGGTTTCCACCTTGGAGTCCCTATATACGGCAGCACTATACACGATGTGATGCAGGGCCATGCTTCTCCTTCTGACGCTACATTTGTACTTGATTCTGGTCTTAGAGCTATGTTTGGCGGGCTTTCCAACGACCAGCTGCTTGAGACACGTCCTGAACAGCTTGATAATATACTTGAGAACCTTGGATGGCTGCCTGACTATGTCATCCTGGACTCGGCTGCTGGCCTCGGCAAGGAAGCTGTTACGGGCATAAAAGCTGCTGACGAGGCTCTTATTGTGACCAACCCTGAGATGCCTTCCGTAACAGACGCCTTGAAGACTGCTAGAGTTGCTGAGATGTTCGGCACTCGGATAAGAGGTACCGTGGTAAATAGAACAGGCAACGGCTATTCTATGAGCGCTGACAAGGTGCAGGGGCTGGTAGATAGTAGAGTTGTGGCAAAACTTCCGGAGTCTAAAAAGGTTAAAAGAGCGGTTAAAGAAGGAAAGCCTCTAATAAGGAAGGATCCTAAAAGTAGATTTTCTGAAAGAGTTAAGAAGCTTGCTGCAGATATTGCAGGAATAGATTACAGGCCAAAGAAGCCTAAAAACAGTCAAGGGTTCTTATCAGACCTCATTAAGCGACTTCCCTTCTTCTGACTGTTTCCCGATGTCTATTTTTAAAGGGTTTCCGAACCTTTCACTCCATATCAATCTCCAGTCCCTGCGCCATCTCGATATCCTTCTCGTGGTTTACAGTCCATGACGCTCTCTCTGTAACTGCTGCAATGATGTCCTTTCCAGCGCTTATCCCTGATCCTGACTGTTTGACTCCTCCAAATGGAAGGTGGACTTCAGCTCCGATCGATGGGAGGTTATGGTAGCCTATTCCGTATTCGCACAGCCTTCGCGCCTTCCTGGCTTCTCTGTAGTCCTCGGTTATTACTGAGAACGCCAGTCCGTAATCTGTGCTATTATGGATTTCTATAGCCTCTTCCAGACCTCCGCTGTAAGGGATGATTGCGCAGTGCGGTCCAAAGACCTCTTCGTGGATCACCATGTTGTCCTCCTTGTATGGACATTCGTAGACGAAAGGACCTACAAAGTATCCGTCAGGATAGTTTTCACTTTCCTCGTCCTCCCTGTCCACCAGCACTTCGCAGTCGTCTCTATCCCTTGCGTACTGGTTCCACTGCTTGATCTTCTCAATCTGCTGTTCGTCCACTACCGGCCCCATGAATACATCTTCTTCCACCGGATGTCCGAACCCGACCTGTTTTGATACTTCTATAAACTTCTCCCGGAATTCAGGAAGTATCTCTTCATCCACTATAAGTCTCTCCGCAGACACGCATCTCTGACCTGTTGTCTTGAATGCAGATATAACTGCTGCGTTGACTGCTGTATCAAGGTCTGCGTTTTTGGTTATGATTATTCCGTTCTTACCCCCCATTTCACAGGTGGCGGTCTTGCCTCGCATACCTCCTGCCGCCTCCATGATCTGATGTCCGACCTCGCAGCTTCCGGTAAACAGCACCGACCTGACATCCTGGTGCTCTACCATGGCCTTTCCTGTATCTGCAAATCCGGTTACAAGGTTTAGGACTCCGTCCGGCAGCCCGATCTCGTCAAAGATCTCCAGTATCTTCACTCCGCACAGAGGAGTCTGTTCCGCTGGCTTGAAAACCATGGTGTTGCCTTCAACAAGTGTTATCGCTATATCCCATAGCGGGAGCGCAATAGGGAAGTTCCAGGGCTTTATAGATGCCACAACTCCTACAGGCTTCCTGTGAACATAAGAATCCTTTGCAGGAATCTCCGACTCCACGACCTCTCCTGTGGGCTGCCTAGCATTTCCAAACGCATACCTTGCCATGTGAGATGCCTCAACAACATCTGCCTTTCCCTCGGCGATCTCCTTACCACATTCCCTTGATACAAGCTCTCCAAGCTCGTCTTCCCTCTGGTCAAGTCTGTTAAAGAAGTCCAACATGTACTGAGCCCGGTCTATCCTTGACAGCTCACGCCATTCATCAAATGCTCTGCTTGCGGCTTCCACTGCCTTTTTAACATCTTTTTTACTGGACTTCTGGAATTCTCCCAGCGACTTGTCCGGCTGCGCAGGCTCCACTGACTTGAAAGTTTTCCCTGTATCTGATTCAACCCATTCTCCATTGATATAGTTCTTGTATGTCTTTGGCATTTTTTACCGACCATAGACTCTTTGGTTGCGCCTGTTAAAAAAGGTTTGAGTTGATATAACTGAAGCTTTGTCCCTTCCAGTTATTAGTCAGGTCTATAGTAGGCTCTTTCAGAAACATGTAAATGCACGGGAAAAAGACACTGTTCCTAGAACTCCTTGTGGATCCAGTATCTTTCTACCTTCTCTCCTGAGAGCCAGTGAATCTCGTCTGCCGCATCCACCTTGAACATTTTCCTGTCATCCAGGAACTTGATGTTGTGAAGATGCAGCTCATGTTCCTCTCCGGAGTCCATAAGCACCATTACTTCTCCAGCTTCTTTCAGCTTCTGCTTGACATTTTCATACATCTAATATCAGGCCTCTAACACCTATTTTAGATCTAGTATTTAAATGAGTTTTGCAGTCCAGATTCGACTTCTTGCTCCTGACCCTCACATTTATATGGTCCGAGAACAAATAGGTCTATGGTGATTCAAAAGATGCCAGCCGGAAAGGATAAATGCGCACAGTGCGGTACAGACCTTGCAGACATAGACGAACCTGTAAAGCAGGGAGGTAAGAACTTCTGCAGCCAGAAACATGCTGACAAGTTTGACAAACAGCATGGAGAAGGCGACCACAACAAGGAGGACGACAGAGAAGTCTGCGAGTTCTGCTAACT
>JAXINT010000087.1:0-6707 GCA_034190605.1 Asbonarchaeaceae archaeon (SeqCode)
GAGTGTTCAAAGTTTATATACCTACGCCACTCATCCCACCTCTAAAGTAAGTGGGCTTTCTGGCTACAATCTGTAAAAGTAGGTAGGCCCGTGAAAATAACCGAATCCAGCTTTGACTACATGCCCTTTAATTCAAGAGGATTAGAGGCTGGAGCTGGAGATAAAGCAGGAACACATATAGAGCCGAAAGACGTCAGAGTCAACATCAGGATCACGGCCGAATACCTGATAAAATAGATTTCTAATAGAAAGTCGTGGATGACGGGTTAAAAATCGTTGGCTTATAAAAATGTTGGCTTCTTTAATTGGTGTTGTCCTCTGAAAAGAGGGTTGAGAGGTGGAAAAGATGGTCACAATACCAAAGGAAATCAAGCGCTACTGCCCGCACTGTGATAGCCACCAGACACATCTGGTTAAGGAAGATAGTAAAGGTAGGGCTTCTGCCATGAGCAAGAAGCATAGGAAGAGGCAGCGTAAGATAGATAAAGGATACGGTAGCTTCCCTTTTGAAGATCCTTCGCATAGATCTAGAGGTAGAAAGAACCCCACATCTGAGAAGAAGGATTTAAAGCTTAAATGTAAGGAGTGTGGAAAGGCTCACAAGCCTAAGACCCCGATAAGGGCTTCAAAGTTCCAGATAGAATAGAAGATGTTCTTTAAATTGGATAGAGGGATATACAATGGATGATGCAAAGCCAAGGAGCAAGTTTTTGAAGGTCAAATGTGGAGAATGCGGCAACGAGCAGGACATATTCGACAGACCTTCCAGAGAGGTTAAATGCACTGTATGCGATGAGACCCTGGCAAGTAACACAGGCGGTAAGGCAGAGATAAGGGCAAAGGTCTTGAAGGAGCATTAAAGGCGTTAACACATTCTAAAACTGTTGGGACCATGAGAAGCTATAAAGAAAAGCCGGAAGAAGGAAGTCTAGTAGTCATAAAGATAAATGACATACACGAGCACTCCATATACGCGGAACTAGAGGGTTTCCCCGGACAGGAAGGGCTTATCCACATCTCAGAGATATCGAGGTCCTGGGTGAGAGACATAAAGAAACACGTCTCCGAGGGAGAGAAGACAGTTGCACAGGTTCTAGAGACGGAGGAAGACTCCAACAACATCAACCTCTCGCTGAAGAGAGTGAGCGACAAGCAGAAGCGGGAGAAAATGCAGGAGTGGAACAGGGAAAGAAAGGCCGACAAGTTCATAGAGAAGGTCGCAGAAAAGGTGGGAGAAGATTCCGAGGAGGCATACGAGAAAGTCGCCTTCCCCTTTCAGAAGAAGTTTGGAAACACCTTTGACGGATTCGAGGAGGCGGTTGTCGATTCAGACAGAGTTAAAGGAGTTATAGAGGACAAATACCTGGATGCTGTAGTAGAGGTGGCTGAGGACAATATATCACTGAAACAGGTGAAGCTGGAGGGCGAAATGGAGATAGAGATACCTAAAGGAGACGGACTAAGGCGTATAAAGGAGGCGCTAGACACTGGAGAACACATACAGGTGAACTACATATCAGCACCCAGGTACAGGATAAAGGCCTGGGGAAGAAATCAGGATCAGGCAAAGAAGAGAATAAACCGGGCTAAGAGGAATATAAAGGACAGAGTTGAGGAAAACGGCGGGACCTTTAGCTTCAAGAAGGCCTAGAAAAAGAAGGCTGTGATAAACCATATGGGTAAGATTAAAAAGTGCAGGGACTGTAAATATTACTCGTTGGAGGATCGGTGCGGAAACTGCGGTGGTAGAACCGAGAAACCCGAACCACCAAAGTTCTCACCGGAGGACAGGCACGGTAAGTACAGGAGGAAGGTCAAAAACAACAATAGAGCTGATAAAAATGGTTAATATGGAAAAACACGACAGTACGACAGTTATAATAGACGAAAAACCTGAGCTAGAAGATCCTATCTTCATAGAAGGTCTTACCGGTATAGGACACATAGGAAGGACAGTAGTATCCTACCTTATAGACCAGTTAGAAGCAGAGAAGTTCGGAGAGCTTATATCCCACCACTTCCCACACTGGGCGATCGTCAACGAAGACAAACAGCTAGATATACTAAAGAACGAATTCTATTACCTGGAGAGGGATGATGGCAGAGACATTGTAATGCTTATAGGAGATGCGCAAAGCCTAGACCCTCAAGGCCATTACGAGGTAGCGCACTCTATTCTAGATGTCCTTGACGACCTGGATGTTGAGGAACTTATAACTATCGGAGGGTTTGGAACCGGAGAGGTCGTGGACGAACCAGACATCTACGGAGTAGTAACCAAGGAGGACCTAAAGGAAGACTATGAGGGATACAACATAAGCTTTGACCACTCCGTGGGACAGATAATCGGTGCCTCAGGTCTTCTTCTCGGAGTAGGAGAGCGTTATGGCATGGACGGAATCTGCCTTCTATCAGAGACACCAGGATTCCTACTTTCCGACCCCAAGGCAACCGAGGAAGTACTTAAGATCCTAGAAAAGATGCTGGACTTTGATCTAGACTATGATAACCTGGATGAAAAGATAGAGGAAGCTCAAGAAGTAATCAAGAAGATACAGAAGCTTCAGAAACAGGTACAAGAACAGCAGCATAAAGGAAAGTCCGAGAAAGGAGGGGAAGAACTCGGATATATAGGTTGAAGAGGTGATAAACTTGAGCAAAGACTACACGCGATTTGAAAAAGCACGGCTTGTAGGGGCGAGGGCTCTACAGCTATCTGAAGGCGCTCCACCCATGATAGATACGGACAAGACTAATTCAGTCAAGATAGCTGAACAGGAGCTGGAGGAAGGAGTCCTACCAGTAGAAGTAGACAGAAAGGAGCACGGCAAAAACCGGTGAGATCGGGCTCCCAGTAGCTCTTTCTATTGAAATGACCTGGAGGCAACCATGGAGATAGAAGGTATTGCACTTTACAAGATACAGAACAGTAGGGCTGAAGCCACAGTAGCGGCTCGTATTAACGGTGAGACCGCATCGGCACCTTCAGGAGCATCAGCAGGAACACACGAGGCTGCTTCCTTTGTACCGGAAAGGCTTGAAAGGATTGAAGAAGAGCTTCAGGAAAAGTTTATAGGTGGAGAATTCTCTCAGAAGGAGTTTGACAGAGAGCTGGAGAAAATTGATGGATCTGCAGGTTTTGAAAACATTGGTTCCGTGGGCATAGCCTGTTCCCTTGCGTTTAAAAAGGCTAAAGGATACAGTGAAGGACGTAAGTTCCCCTATCCTCTTGGAAATGTGGTTGGAGGTGGAGAGCATGGCGGAAACACAGATATACAGGAGTTTCTAGTTCTTCCAGCGGACGCAGAAAGCTTTCCGAAAGCGGTGGAAACTAATGCAAAGATCCTGCACGAGATGGAGGAAAGGTACAGCACCAAGATAAAGGGTAAAAACGATGAAGGAGCTCTTATAACCTCCATGAACGATGAGAAAACTCTGGAGTCTCTGAAAAAAGTTGCAAAAGAACATAACGCTGAGATAGGGATGGATATAGCTGCAAGCGAGCTTTGGAACGGGAAAAAATATGTTTACTCAAGGAATGGCATGGAGCTTTCCCCTAAACGGCAGTTAAAAAAGATAAAGAGGTTGGCGGAGAAATACGGGCTGTACTACATTGAAGACTCATTCCACGAAGAGGACTTTGAGAGCCATAGAAAACTTGGCATGGAGACAGAAGCCATGGTGACCGGGGACGATCTGTTTGTGACCAGTCCAGAAAGGCTTGAGAGAGGTATCGAAACAAGTTCCTGTAGCTCAATAATCATAAAACCCAACCAGGCTGGCACGGTTTCTAAAACTAAAAGGGCAGTTGATCTAGCTCTTGAAGCAGGGTATACGCCTGTGATCTCTCACAGAAGTGGGGAAACCTGCGATGTCTCTATATCAGACATGGCTCTTGAATGGAACATTCCAGTGATAAAAGCCGGAATTACGGATATAAGGACCGCAAAGCTGAACAGGCTGATCGTAAAATGGCAGGACATGGAGAAGAATGGAGAAGAACCTGTCATGGCCGAACTTTAGTCTCAGAACTCCGGATGTGGTGCAAGCTCTCTCTTGAAAGAAGCGGATTTAACCATTTCCTCTATACCTTTAACATCATCGGTTGAGACTTCTCCAACATTTTCAGCTATTTCAGATCTATCGATCCCAATCTTTATACCTGAAAGAACTCTATCCAGGACATCATAGGAGAATTTTAATTCGTCCTTATCAGTCTGATCCTCCCATAGATCGGCTGAAGGGTTTTTATCTATGATTCTCTGAGGGATTCCAAGGAATTCTGACAGATCTTTTTCAGTGGTTTTGTATACATTGTATAGAGCCTCATTGTCTATACCTCCCTTTCCATCAGCTGCCAGGGTCATGTATCCAAGATCTCTCTCAGATGCGTTGGTGGTTCCTGCCACAAGGCTCTTCCTGGCCTTTGCTATGTCTCTCAGTGTTATCATCCTACATCTGGCAAGTATGTTGCCTCTCTTGATTTTTTGGTGCTCCTGATTTTTGGTTCTATGCCCTAACTCCTCCAGCTTGTCAACTATACCTTCTATCCTGCTCCTGAACCTGTCAGGATTGTTCGTGTCTATTCCTAGCTTTTCTGCAATCCTAAAGGCGTCCTCCACGTCACTCTCCCGGGAGTGCTTGGCAGGCATTATCACTCCATATACATTTGAGGATCCTACAGATTCTACAAGAAGACTTGCTATGGTGGAGCTATCTATCCCTCCTGATAGGCCTACTACATATCCTTCCATGCCTGAAGAATCCAGGTGGTCCTTGTAGAACTTTTTTACAACTTTGACCATTCTTCTGCACTCCTCCTCGTCCGGCTCAAGTACAGAGTAAGGATCTTCTAGATAACTCTCTCTGAACTCCTCCGAAATTTCCTCCCTGTATTCATGCATTAGACTCACTTGAAAACCACCTCATCCATGTTTGTAACCTCTCCAAAAAGCCATTCCGCATGTTTCAAAGCATAATTCTTGTCCTCATCCTTTAAAGCCTCGGTGCAGTCCTCAAGGATTATCGAACGGTAGTCGTTAAGAGCTGCAGAGGCCGCGGTGTGGAGGACGCATACATTTGTAAGGACTCCCACTACAAGGACGTTCTCTATACCCTTGAAGCGGAGATACTGGTTCGTGTTGGTCTCGAAGAAGGCGTCATAGGTTCCTTTTTCTATAACCTGCTCCTCCACTCCCGGCTCCTCAGGTTTAAGTTCCGGAACTATCTCGGTGTCTTCGGTTCCTCTGACACAGTGCTCTCCCCAGCGATCGAACTCGTCATAGTATTTAGTCCTGAACTCCTCCTCATGAGTGTCTCTTGTATATATAACCTCAATACCTTCTTCGCGGCAGATATCAAGGATTTCCTTGACTTCAGAAATAACCTCTTCACAGCGCTCGCTGTAGAGAGAGCCTCCCGGCTTGCAGAATCCCTTCTGCATGTCTACAACAATCAGTGCGGTCTTATCCGCTTCAAGTTCCATGGTCCCACCTAGATCTCTACCTTTTATTTGGAACTTCTACGGTTTATAGTTAACCCAGCAACGGCTACCTCGACTCAAGTTCCTCTTCCAGGCTTTCCTTCTGCTCCTCCAGTTCAGTACCTACATTTACGGGATAGTGCTCAGGATCTTCTATACGCCTATACTTCAGAGGAACGCTCTCAAGGCTGGCTATAGCTTTCTCTCTAATCTCTTCCAGGTATGGAGCATCGTAAACTAGTTTGCCTTCTCTAAATACATCCACCAGAATTTCTTCTCCATCGAGATCCTCTCCCTCAAGACCCAGGAAATCCTTCCGCATGCTGCCGTTATCAAAGACCCTGCGCACAGATTTCTTTCCAGGAAAGGTTGATTTGCCCTTGGAAAGTTTCATCACCGGCTGCATCCTGCCCTCTCTTTCCACCTCCACCAGCTTGTATACTCCCTCAATCTTTGGTGCGTCAGAGCTTGTCACGAGGTTTGTGCCAACTCCAAACCCTGCAGAAATTCCTCCTCTCTCGAAGAAATCCTTCAGCTTGTACTCGTCAAGACCTGAGCTTACGAAAACTCCGAGACCTGTCCTAGAATCAACCTTCTTCGAGAGTTCTGCCAGGTCTCCGGAATCTATCCTAACTCCTTTTATATCGAGTTTCCTCTCCTCGCACAGATCTCTTGCAAGTTCAGCACCCTTTAATGTGTCGTAGGTATCTACAAGGAGTATTGACTCCTCTCCATATATATCGAGGTATGCCTCAAATGCCTCTTTCTCTGTTGGGAAGCTTTCGATCCAGGAATGCGCCATGGTTCCAAAAACAGGTATTCCGAACTTCTGGCCAGCCGCAACGTTTGAGGTGCCTGCAAAACCACCTATGTAAGATGCTCGTGCCGCTTTCATCCCTGCATCCGTTCCATGCGCTCTTCTGGAACCGAAGTCAACCAGAGGTTGATCGCCGTTGTTTCTATCGACAATATCGCGCATTCTTGCAGCCTTTGTGGCTATGAGAGACTGGAAGGATATCTGGTTTATCAGCATCGTTTCGAGCAACTGCGCCTGTATTACCGGGGCTGTGACTTCTACCAGGGGTTCATCAGGAAATACAGGAGTTCCTTCGGGAACAGCTCTCACATCTCCGGTGAACTCAAAGCCTGCAAGGTATTCCAGGAAGTCCAGGTCAAAGCCCTGTTCCTCCAGGTATCCAATAGCTTCCTCGCTGAACTCCAGGTT
>JAXINT010000187.1:0-6607 GCA_034190605.1 Asbonarchaeaceae archaeon (SeqCode)
GGATTTAGAACATCCGAATACCTGTCATAGACATCGTTAAGACCGAAGACAAAAAGACAGAGAGGAATCGACATGAGAATCATTTGTATCAACGAGATAATTCCTAGAGAGGTGCCCGAAGTTTTCAAACCACCAAGGAATATCAGCGGTCCTGCGATATATCCGGCAGGTCTTCCGGTCTTTAACAGTACTTTCAACACTCTTTAATATATCTGAACTCATACCTGGAACACCTCAGCCCTATTCATCGTCATTGACATGCTCTCTCCATACATGTAGCGACATTCCTAGGTAGTTAGCGCCTATGTCCAGGCCGTCAGGATTCTTGTCCATCAAGAATTCTTTTATAATGCTGAAGGCGCCTACAGCTCCGAAAGAAACCGCGGTCATGAATCGTGGGTCGGAAAGCGTCTTATAGGTCTGCTCAAAACCGCCTTCCATGAACTCCTCGGAGGATTCAAGGAGATGTTCCAGATTGCGCGAGACAGTCTCGGACTCCGAAACCTCTTGAGAAGCTGATTTAAGGTAGTCAAAAACCCCTTCAAGAGAATCTCCATACTCCTCATTTAGTTGCTCCATCCTGTAGGAGGCAACTTCGGAAGAGCGCCATGTCAGGCCTGATATCCCGTAGGAGAAAGCACCGTGGAAAAGCTTGTCAAGGTATAGGGGGTTAAAAACATCCTTGAAGAGGTTGGTGTCAGTAGAATATCCTACAATATAATGGGCTGTTCTCACTCCGATTCCGGACCAGACTCCTGCAAATACATCCAGGTTCTCCTTTACCTCTTCCCAGCAGCCCTTAAAGCTTTCATCCTCTCCTCTAGCCTCGCTGTACAGGTCTTCATGTCTCTTTTCCATCCTCAACACCCTGAAGCAGTTTTTGGAGAAACTATTTTAAAATTTCTGAACAGTCTACGGCAGAAAGTCTCCTTTCTCGATCTTCTCTGGAAGGTATGTCTCAGCGACAAACTGTAGATTGTTGGTTGCCAGGGCCTGCTGCTCGACCCTTATACCCTTGTCTATCATGGTCTGGAGCTCTCGCTGCCATTCATTGCTCTGGAACCATTCATACCCCATCATGTCCTTGGCGCGCTTGTAGTCCTTTGTAGGACCTCCTCCAGAGTCAGGGTGTTTACCCTTAAGCTTCTCAGTAACGTTTTCCAGACCATACTCCTCCACGTCATGCATTGTCATACCTATCAGGTTTGCGGACGGAGTTGCAAGCCTCTTGGATTCGAACGCCAGGTTCATGGATCCGGCCTTCAGAACGGAATAGATGTAGTATCCATAAGGATCTCCGTCAGTAAATATGTAGGTAGGAAGATCCAGGCGGTCGGATAGCAGCCTTGTAAGTCTTCTTACACCTCTTGAGGGCTGCCCTCCTGCAGAAATGATTATGGCGTTGTGTTCCTTGTGGAAGTCTTCTTCAACAAGCCTTGCAGCCATTGCGCTCGTCTCAACTACCAATGCATAGTCTGCATTGTGGTCAACGAACTTGTAGTCGTCCACAATGCTGGGCACTCCCAGCCCTGACTTTCCTAACTGGAGGCAGTTGATCTCGTCTCCCTCGTCCTCAATTGTTATAGGTCCGAACAGCCTGCCCTTTGGCTCTGCAATGAGGTGTAGGTGTTCCCTTAGAACATCCAGGGCGGTCTCTAGATCAACTATAACAGGGTCAGACTCGTCCTGATCCTCCAGAGTGTTCTCGTCAAGGCCTGGTATGGTGTGCTTGAGCTGGTAGTAGAGCTCTCGAATTGAAGCAGTTCTTCCCTCCTCAATGAACTCCTTGCACTTTGAAGCGATAAGCATGGTCTGCATGAACTTTCTTGCATGACCTATGTTCATGAAGTAGCGCTTGGAAGTGGAATCTCCTAGTTTCAATACATTTTCCTCACTGTCAAACTCAACGTTGGAACGGCTCCTGACCGGTTTGACAATATTAGGATTTTCTCCTTCCTCTATCTGGTTTAATATCCTATCTCCCAACCTTTCAAGCTTCTTTATAACCTCCTGATCGTTTTGAAGTTCTGGCATTAGCTATCGCCTCCTTCCTCTTCTTCAGTGTTTTTTTCATCTCTAGAGTCTTCTGTAGATGCCTTCCCATACTTCTCTCTTAGAACGCTCATGATCTTCTCCGCAATACTGTCATCGTCCACTCCTGTAAGCTTACTTAGAGCTGGAGACATTGCCTTTCCGTAAGAAGAGAGCTTTTTCCTCTTCTTTGCCCTGGCCTTCTTCTTCCTCTTCTTGGAAAGGTATCGCTTGAGCTTTCTTCCGACCTCCTGAACTGCAAGCTTCATCTCCTTCACGATTTCAGGATAGTCTGCTATCGCCTCCTTGCCTTCAGAAGTGAACGGCACCCAGACAGAGGCCATGTGGACGAGTATGTAGACAGGGCCAGTAGGCCTGTTTCCTGACTCGGATAGACCGTATCTGCTCCAGTCTGTCTCTCTTATGGCCTTTGTAGTGGCGCAGCTTGAGCGCTTGTATATTAGAGGTACTTTGTTAGCGTATCTCAAGGCATTGTAGGTTCCGTCCTGTTCTATATCTCCTCCATAGGCTATGCCTACTTCGACCTGGTAGGGATTTCCTCTATAAACTGACGGTTTACGGGTTACAGACGCCACAAAGTCAGGGTTTAGCTCTTTCTTCAGCCCTCTCTCTATCAGATCTTCGCCAATAGGGGATAAACAGTTAGTAGGAGGATTCTGAAGGTTTGTGTTCTGCATGGCATCAAGGAGATCTTCCATCTGGCTCTTCTCCAGGACAGAAGGCCTCTCCTTGCCTGAAAGACCTGCCTTCTCAATAATGTCATCGGCAGAAGTCCTTCCAACCCTTGTGAACTCCGACTTGAGGAAGCTGGAAATTGTCCTGGCGCCGGAATTCCTGACCATTCTCATGAGCACTCCCAGTTCCACACCGTGTGGATGGGGTTTGATCTCCTTGGGCATTGGAGGAAGGCTCTCAGAGACCCTTGGGAACTCTATAGTGTTTCCGTCAGGTTCGTTCAGAACAATCTTTGCGTATGGGTTCATTATAGCGGTGTTCTTCAGATAGGTCTTTACGGAGTGGTGTCCTCCGGTGTACTTTCCTTCTATGGACATCTCTATCGAAGTTCCGTGGTCGAACTCGTAGTCATCGACAATCCTGTCCTCAACGATCTCAGGCTCGTTGCTCTGGGTGTCTATCCTTACCTTGAACATGTGAGTGTCCTCGTTTCCCTTCTTCTTGGAGTATATCTTCACAGGGTTGCCTGTAGTCAATTGAGAGTACAGTCCTGCCGCAGATATTCCTATACCTTGCTGTCCTCTACTGTTTTTAATGCACAATGCTCCTTTATTCCCTCCTATAAAGTTTTCATCTTTTCCAGAGCCAGGAACAGATATATCATATACAAATTCCGGGCTTTTAGTCTCCTCCACGTTTTCGACTCTGAGGAGGCACAGGTCTGATTGGGCAAAAGAAAGAAGATCTTCTACAGTTTCCATAAATTCTTTAAGTTTATCTGAAGGCTTTCCCTCCTCAGAAACAAGACCCTTTTTTCTAAATGTCTCCAAGTAGTAATCTTCCCCTACATTCTCCTCGTTCAAAATCTTTTCAGCCTTGTCCACAAACTTCCTGGCGTAATGCGGATTGCTTCCGAGCCCAGCAGCCATGAAAATCCCGGACTTGTTAGGCTTAACTCTTACACGGCTTGTATCATCTATTCTAGAATCCTCTAAAATCGCCGATGGAATCATCCTGTACCTCATGCCTCGGTTTGCATCTTCATCAAACCTATCGGACTTGGCTATGTCCCTGCCATGGACCAGAACACTGTATGTCTTAGTCTCTCCTCCAGAGATATTGTTAGAATTAACTCTCTCCTTCCAACTGGACACAACACCTCGCATATTCCATAGATAGGACAGCTGCCGTGCTAGTCTCTGACTTGTTGTCGTGTAAGAAAGCTCATTTGAAGGATGTGCATCACTTCCATCGCCTTCATACATGCCATCTATAAACGCCTGCTGGAGTTCTTCATTGACTCTGAAGACAAACTCTGGCACGTGTTTGTTCCTTGCTCCCCTACCACACAATTTTTCAAGCAACCGTACCACGGGACTCCCGAATACTTTCAACCGGACGCTGTTGTGTTCGCGCTCGGAGACAGTAGTAGACAAATTCAAAGTCTGGCCTGCAACTGTTTCGGCATGTTGCACAAGCTCTTTCTCGTGACTACCAAAAGTCAATCCTGCCTGTCTCTTATCTACATGACCTTCAGCAACAAACAAACCTAGGAATCGCATAAACTTCTCATCAAGTTCAACATTCAATGGAATTTCTGTTTCCTTACCTCCGACCTGATACGTCCTCAGCCTTCCATTCTCTATCTTATTCCCCCATCCAAGCCTTAAGATTTTGTCCGCAGGAAGATAATTCTTCTTAAGATAGTTGTTATCAAGGCTGTCCTTCAGAATTTCAACACCATTCAGCCGATAATAAGTTCTCCTCCTAGAATCAGGAGAAGGTCTCTTCCTGATCTTTTTCCCTCTTTCCTCTATACTTTTTAGGAGGCTATCAGATATACCGTAAACATACCAATTGCTCTCAGCCAGTTCCTCCGCAGTAAAGTAGTCCAAAACATTTATCTCGCTGATTTCGCCTGCCGAAGGAATTCTTTCAGGAGCTAAAACATAGTCTCCTTCTCCCAGTTCAGAAGCCTCAACTTCCTCTACTCCCTCCTCTGTCAAGGTGAAAAGGCTATGGTTACCAGTTACCTCCACCTCCCTACCACGTGTAGTTTCCACTTTAAACGTTTCATTCCGATTCTTATGCCTTATAGCATGCGTTACCGGTCTCCAACTAATTTCGCCAGTCTCTCTATCAAAACAAGGCGCTTTTATCTCCTCATCCACCTCCTTAGTTTTCTCACCGCCCTCCACACCCACAATATCGTCGCAAAGCTCTCCTATCTCCATCAACCGGACTTCGCCCTCCCGTCTTACCATAATTTCTTGGTCCGGTAGAAGAGATTGTTGAAGTTTGTGGAACTTGGAGCCGTATAGAAGCTTTCCAAAGATCTTAGGTATCTTTTCACGGTCTATACCTACCGCGTTGTCCTTTATCTGGAAGCGGAGCTTGTCACCGTCCATCTCCTCTATAGAGACATGCACCTCAGGAAGTATCCTTTCAACCTCGCATGCGTCTAGCGCGTTGTCCATGCCCTCCTTTACACATGTAATAACTGCTTTCTGCTTGTTACTGAACCCTAAAAGGTGTCGGTTCTTCTCAAAGAACTCCGCCACCGAAATATCTCTGTGTTGTTCGCTCATAGCTCAAAACACCTTTATACGATCGCATTGAGGTTGTTCTCAAGGTACTTGTAGGCTGCCGAATGGGAGCCCGTCTCAAGGAGCATTTCAACAGCCTTCTTCGCAACCTCAACATTTGCCAGAGGGCCTAATATGGCCACGGTCTTGCCGTAAACCGCTATCTCAGTGTCAGTCATGTTCTCAAACTGACGCCTGGTCTCGCCATCCCTTCCTATGACCAGCCCTTTCAGCCTCCGCTTTGAATTATCAGTTGAGGCATAGTTCTTTATATTTATTACTGCAAGACCTGAGTTATCCTCCAAAAGCCGGAAGGCTTTTTCTGGAGGGAATCCTCTGCCTATGGCCTTTACAATGTTCTGCGCCCGGAGCTCCTCCATGGGATCTTCCGAATCTATCTCCGCATCGTTCTCTTTTACACTTATATCGACATTTAGGAGTTCCTGGATCCTTTCAAGTGTTTCTCCATCCTTGCCTATCAGGACAGAAACTCTGTCCTCCGGAATCCTTACGAGGCGCACTTGTAAAAACCTCCTTTTCAAAGCTTAAATAACTTATCCGGCACCTAAGGGCCGTTAGAACAGGCTTAAAGAAATTCCTTAAGGTCGTCAAGGAATCCCTTGTCCTCCAGCCAGTTCTTCTGCGCATTTGAGTAGTGCCAGATGACATCGCACTTCTCATCTCCCTGTATGTCCCATGGCTCAACAAGGACTACATCGTCCTCCTTTATCCACATATCTCGTCTCTTGGCTCCAGGTATGCGGCCCAGTCTTTCCTTCTCATCGCTACAGTATAGCTTTATCTTTCCCCAACCCATCTTTGCAAGGACTACTGCAAGAAGCTCTCCATCGTCAGGAGTCCTTACTCTCCCAACCTCTTCCTCACCGTTGTCGTCATTTGACATAAGCGCAAAAACACCCTGATCTGCTATCAAGATAGTGGAAAGCTGAGGTTTAAAAACGTTCAATCTCCGTTGACCTGGCATCACAAAGGACCTTGTATATCAGAAAAGAGGCCACTACGCAGCACCTCTGTAAATAATGTTTCTGTATTTCAACAATTTAGGAACTGAACCTCATCTAAATCTCTTCAATTCCTATCTCTACACCCTCTAATCCTTTTTCGTTCTCCAGCCAGCTTCGGTAGAGCTCAGAAACTGCTTCAACTGCAATGTTCTGCGCCTTTATCAGCTCTTCATCGCTAGCTTCAACTGGATTTCCAGCACTCAGGTTTGCAAGATATTTCTTGTTAAGGTCGTCTACGTCAGCATCTTTAGGCTCTTCAGCAGTCCTCCA
>JAXINT010000052.1:0-6498 GCA_034190605.1 Asbonarchaeaceae archaeon (SeqCode)
AACTTACGAACAACATCGTCAGAACCACCGGAGTAGACAAAACTCCCATTCGGGCCAGCAGAAACACCATATACAGTTGCTGTATGGCCGTCAAACCTCCACTGTTCCGCCGAATCGTCAGATTTAAAACCTAGCTCCAGGTTTCCAAAGCGCTCAGATGTGTTGGAGAAGTTTCCCTTGTTCCAGCCACTGGAGTTACTTACAGTGAAAGAAGAAGCAGAGGCCATGGCAGGAGTTAACAGTATGAAGATAGCTAGAAGCATCTTAAACGATAGGATATCCGTAGCAAATCCTGAAATACCGTCTTCAAAGCGTTCTAGTATCATGATATCTTTTTCCACCTCTGAGCCAAGCTCGGGGTTAACCCCTGCCTAGGATATGTAAGTACTTACATAAAAAACTAATCTAGGCCAGCTTTTTCCACAGAAAAATGTCATGGTTGAGGAGAAGCTGGTGGGAGAACTATGTCCGAGAAAATAAGAAATAAGAAATAAGAGATAATCTATTAGATCAGTTTTATCCTTTCTGAATCTTGGAAAATCCACATCCGCCACAGGTCTCGCGGTCCTCGTGCTGCGCTATTAGAGAACTGCATCTGGGACATCTCTTTCCGTTTAGGTCTCCGTCTTCACTGTACTTCTCCCATCGGTCAACGTTCTCGTGCTTTCCCATCTTTTATTCCTCCTTCTCCTGTTTCTCGCCTGACTCTTCGACATCTTCAACGTCTTCATCAGCTCCGTCAGTTTCATCAGTTTGATCAGTTTCATCAGTTTCATCAGTTTCATCAGTTTGATCAGCTTCGTCTTCATCTCCAGCTTCATCTTCTACCGTTCCTTCGTTATCTTCCGCTTCCTCAACTTCCTCAGATTCAGCCTCTTCTGCTTCTTCGGACTCGCCAGATTCATCTTCGTCCTCTTCTCCAGATTCCGAAGAATCTTCTGGACCTTCAGCCTCCTCTATCCTGTCCAGAACTTTCTCTTCGTATGCTCTTATAACTGCCTTGGAGTGCCCTGATCCAAATCCTGTATTTATAGTCTTTACAAGCAACTTCTCAGGGTCTAGATCGTTCTCAGCTGCGAACTTCTTTCTCAACTTGGTCTGAGACGGAGTTGCCTCTCCCAGGTGTTCTATAGAGAGGTTGAATTCCTCCCTCTCAAGCAGCGGGTTTTCCTTTCTCTCCTCTATGTCAATTTCCATTGTCATCCTCCTGTTGCATAGAAAACCTTTTAAATCCTTGACTATTCCATGGTTCAGCCCTTGACTCTTATGGCGTACTTGCCGGGAGACGTTATGTCGGCCTCTTCAGCAAGTTCGGAGCCATCTACATCGTACACTACCATCAGTCCCTTCCAGGCGGTTGAGAGCTCGTTGCTCTTGCATATAGGGCATTCTGAACCCTTGTCTACTATTCTCCGGCAGTTCTTGCAGGCTTTATCAGTCATTCAAAACACCTCTCCAGTTGTACGGCTGCAAGTAGACTGAAATCTCGGATTTCAAGAATCTTGCAGGCTTTATCAGTCATTCAAAACACCTCTATTCTTCGTCTTCCTCTTCTTCCTCCTCCTCAAGTTTCTCTTCCACCCATTCCAGTTTTCCAAGCATGGGCTGTCTCATTGTAAGGTTGAGCTTGTTGTCCTCACCGCTGTCCAGGGACACGGCAGTCACCCTGGCTCTCACGATATCTCCTACCTGGAGGGAACGGCTTCCGTCCTTTCCTGAAAGCATTCCCTGCTTCTCGTCATAGCTGACATAGTCGTCCATTACCTGGGAGACGTGTACCAGTCCATCTAGCGGTCCAACCCTTACAAATGCTCCGAAGTCTGTTATATCTACTACCTCACCCTCTACAACTTCGTGTAGTTCGGGCTGGTATGCTATTGCTCTGTACTTCACAGGATAGTGGACTCCTGCGTCCTCAGGGTTTATATCTCCGTCACCTATCTCTATCAAGTCTTCTACAAGGAGTATAACTCCTGCCTCGTTCTCTATATTTCCTTCATACCGCTGTTTCAGGCTCTTCTCAACGGATTCTTCTACCTTCCTCCCTAGAAGTTCAGGAGGAACTCTTACAGTATCCTGGATCTTGAGCTTTCTGTACAAGTCTTTTCACCTCAAATCTGGTTTGTCTTGCGCTATCCTCTTGTTTTATCCCATCCTTCTCTTGAAAAGGTCTACCGAGTGTTTTACAGCCTTTATGGCAGATTCCTTTCCATCCCAACCCTTGACGTTTACCTCCTTGCCCTTTTCAAGGTTTTTATATGTTTTGAAGAACTGGGCTATCTCCTTCTGTATGTGGTCCTGGACATCCTCTATACCCTGGATGTCGTGATATCTAGGATCCTCTGCAGGTACTGCAAGGATCTTGTCGTCCTTCTCTCCGGAATCAATCATCCTCATGAGCCCTACAGGCCTTGCCTCGATTATACAGCCTGGAAAGGTCTGGTCCTCCATCAATACTATGATGTCCATCGGATCTCCGTCATCATAGATTGTCTTCGGGATGAAGCCGTACTCTCCAGGGTAGTGCATTGGACTGTACAGAACCCTGTCCAGCACATAGCTTTCAAGCTCCTTTGAGTATTCGTACTTGTTTCTAGATCCTTTTGGTATCTCGATAACCGCGTACACCACCTCAGGAACATCAGGTCCTGTAGGCAAGTCTTTCCAGTGGTCTTTTGTCATTTTTAAGGTCCACCTCAAACAGTCTTTCCATCTAGCAAAACATCCTTACCACTTACCTTTATAAGTGTTTGACAGGAGGCGGGTCCGGGTCCAACCAACTCCTTTCACTCATCGGCGCAGCAAATAAAAAGAATCATACCACACTTTTTTTAATGAGATGACCTTATCAGAGGATAGTCCAGACCAGGACGATATCTACAGGAGGCTAAGAGAAACTTTCGTAGCAAACGATAAGGACCTAGCGGTAGGACATGGGCGGAACTACGATGCAGCCAAACATAGGGCCTGGAAGGAACTACCAGACCATGTAAACCTGGACAGGACCGAGATAATCACGCTCACATCGGAAGAAGGAGAGACAGAAGGAACCATCGTAGCTTATAGATACCAGAATGCTGTCAAGCCTATATGGGAGTGGGTAAAGGAATCTCTCAATCCTTTCTCTAGATCTCAAGGTGACGACAGACCAGAAATAGACCAGATTATACTGGACGGAGAGAAGTTTGAAGTGGATATAGAGGAGGCCGGAGATGAATATAGGGAGCCTAGAATGCATGGGGCGCTGGTAAAGGCTAATAAGTATGGAAAGAAGTACATGAAAAAAATTCCGGACAGAGCATCTACCTGTACCTATGCCCATCACAAAGGAAAAATAAGAGAATCCGCATCTAAAGCATCTCTAGGTTTTGAACAGGAAAAAGTGCGGAGGATAGCGCAGATACATCAGGTAATAGAGAGCCAGGAGCTACCGGACTGGGAACTGGTGGAGGGAGGTGTGGCGGTACAGAGGTACCAGAAACCCGGGACAGGTAATGTAGAGGAAGTACTGGAAACTGAGGACCTGAGAAAAGCACTTAGCTATAAGAACTGGGAAACAGGTCAAGAATTAGAGATAACCTATCCCAACCCCGAAATAGGAAACTACGACTATATAGATGGGGATATCTCCGAAATTCTCGTGAAAGGAGTCAATAACGGGCCAGAACTGGAGGTTGGGGAGGACGGAGTTAAGAAGGTAGAATCTATAGGAGGGCTTCGATTTAGCCCGCAGGAACCGATATATGTGATTTCTTACAGCCCAACAGGTGAGAAAGAACGTGAGAAGAAAAGCAGAGATCATGCAAAGGCAGCCGAATACGCACTGGAGATCATGAGTGATTCTCATCTATCAACTTCTTAAATCTCTTATTGGTGCTGGGGTGGAGCCAGTATGGCCTTAAAGCAGAGAAGAAAGGCAATCTAGGCTTTTGATGCCTAGTAAGGGGGATTGAAGTACCTTTTTCCTATGAATTTTGTACTTTCAAGAAGACCCCGACCCAGGTATATAAAAAAGTTTCTATCTATTCACTGCCTTGGTACAAATGAAGAAAGACAGAGATTCGGAAGGGGATAGAAAAGATAGAGAAGAATATTTCAGCAAAATAAGGGACGGAATCCAGAAGCACATGGATGAGGAAGTGTACGAGGAGATAATCAACACTATCCGTGACCTGGAAAAGGACCTACTCAGAGATTACGAGGGACTTTCCGTAGGACTAGGTTTTGAGGACGAAAGGGCAAAGGAAATGGCAATAAACTTCCTCCCTGGTTATGTAGAGCAATCCAAAACCAAATCTGTAATAAAGGAAGTAGACGATGTCTCTATAGCGATTCTCACTTACAATAAGAGAGAAGGCAAGGAAGAATATAGGGAGAAGGAAGAAGACTGGGAGAAATTCCTTCTATAGCGCTAATGGAGAACTTTTTATCTCAGATCATTCCTCCACTTTCTCTAGCCACTTCTAAACTCCGTAGTAAAATCATTTTTACATTCCATAAAGATTTTCTAACGAAAGGTTAAACTAGATTTACAGATTGTAGCCAGAAAGCCCACCTACTTTAGAGGTGGGATGAATGGCGTAGATATATAAATGTGTATATCTCATATAGTGGTATGGCAAGAGGATACAGCAGAGAACACACCTCAGTACACCTACTGAACTACCATTTTATATGGTGTCCAAAGTACAGAAAGAAGATACTTGTCGATGAAGTGAGATACAGGTTGGATGAACTGATACGGGAGAAAGCAGAAGAATTAGAACTGGAAATATTAGAACTGGCGATACAGCCAGACCACGTACACCTATTCATAGAAGGAAGCCCTAAACTCTCACCAAACAAGATAGTACAGCAAATGAAAGGATACACATCCAGAGAATTGGGCGAGGAATTTGATTTTAGTCAATTGCCGAGCCTCTGGACAAGAAGCTATTTTGTATCCTCAGCAGGTAACGTATCAAGTGAAACCATCGAAGAATACATAGAAAAACAAACAGGAGTTTAGCCGTGGAAGTACAGAAAACTATTAAAACAAAAGTTCACAGCCTAACGAACCGTAAGGCAGAACTTTTAGACAGGGAATACAAAGAATTTCAGAAAGCTATAGATGGTGAAGAGGCAGATCTCTATTCTGCTACAAAACAACAAGTACAAAGAGTTATAGCCCAAAACAATCCCCGATACGAACAACCGATACGGCTGAGAAATGATGTTATCAAAGTAGAAAATAAGAATACAGAAATAACAGAATACTGGGCTAAAATACCTGTGTACAACCCAGAAAAAGATAGAGGAGATTCTATATGGTGTCCTGTCCACATACCCAGAAAAGACTACAACGATGTAGAAAATGCAGATGTAGGAAATTCAAAACTGGTGAAAAAAGAAGGATGCTGGTATCTCCACCTAACTATTAAGAAAAATGTTTCTGAACGAGACAGTTATAATGATATTATTGCTGTAGATATGGGTTGTAGATGGATAGCAACGTCTGTGGCGTTGTCAGACCGCAACACCACGTTCTATGGCAAAAAAGTTCGGCAAACAAGGGAGCATTTCAAACAACTCAGGAAACAGATAGGGAAGAAAAAAGTCAGGAAGGGTAGGAAACTAATCAAAAAGATAGGTAGGAAAGAATCCAGAAAGGTGGAAGACTTCCTGCACAAAATCTCCAGACAAATAGTAGACGAAGCAGAAGAAAGAAATGCAGTGATAGCAATAGGAGATCTGCAAGGAATCAGAAATCAAGATAGTAAAGGCAGAAAGTTCAACGACAAACTCCACAAATTCCCGTTCTCCAAACTCAGAAAGATGATTAAGTACAAAGCAAATGAGAAAGGAATCCAAGTTTTAGATGTTCCTGAGCAAAACACTTCCAAGACCTGCAACCGTTGCGGAAGCACCAAAACCACACGCAAAGGACAAGGATTGTTCAAGTGCCGAGAGTGTGGTTTGGAAGATAATGCCGACAAGAACGGTGCATTAAACATCGGGAAACGAGCTGTGGGTAAGGATGTTCAAAGCCCGCTATCCACGGCGGGGGCTGTACTGGCTCAGCCCATAACTCCAGCAGTGATGCCACATGCAGAGTGAACGACTGGAGAACCCCACGAACTTTAGTCGTGGGAGAAGTCAGTTGAAGTCCTATATCCTAAGGTTTTCAGCCTCAAGGTAGTTTTCCTGCCTCATGTAGATGAACGGAAGATTCTTCTTATCCAGGCGCTCCTTCAGTTCTGTATCATTGGTGCAGACCACAAAACCCTTTTTATCGGCGAATTCAACCAGCGCATCGTCAACAGGCCTATCAGCCTCCGAATTTATGACCTGTATCTCTTTCAGATCTACCAGGCGCTTCACCAGATCTGCGTATTTTCCATCCTTTACATTCAGCGCCTCGTTCAGTGTCCTGTCCAGAGTGTGGAGCCGGAAGCCTCGCCCAACCAGTCTCTCAAACTCATCAAATATCTCAATGTTGAACCTGAACGGCAGGATCAG
>JAXINT010000096.1:0-6481 GCA_034190605.1 Asbonarchaeaceae archaeon (SeqCode)
TGGAGGGTAAGAGCCAGTTGACTTTGACTCAGGCCATGTATCCTAGTTAGAGTTGGCTGATCTTATCAGAGCAGCAGTTGGGCGGTGTAGAAAGCCGTTCCAACCTTTTCCCTCTTTTTCTTTTTTTCTCTTCAACCTTAATCCACTAAACCAATGCTATAAAGTCAACTATACAGTTTAAACCTACAGTTCAACTCAAATACTCTACTAAGAGTTAAAAAAGAAATAACGCCCGTCCAAAACTACCTAATTCCCGTTCCTGTCCCACCGCTCAATTAGATGTCCCTTCTCAGCCTGATAGAGCTCCGGAAGCTTTCTTATATGCCTTTCAGCTTCCTCATGACCCATGTCCTCCATCTCCTCAAACAGACTGGCCGAACGAGCAAAATAAAGAGGAACCAAAGAATCCAGTACCTCTTTCCTATCATCACCTGAGAAGTTGTAAGCAACCGCATAGTCAAACAACACCTTGACCCAGAGATCGGCAGGAATAGGTTCAAGTTCCTCGACACCTGCCTTATCAAGACAGTTCTTCAACCTGTGATACACCCCGCTACTCAAATACCTCTTATAATGGCTTCTTCTCTGCTCATGATGATCCCACCCTTCCAATGCCTTCTCCTTGAGACCGTAGAGATCAACCTCTACATGATCAACCTCGTTTTCCATGTTATCGCCGTATATAGGAGCATCCTCAATTTCCATTATATCTCTCCAGTCCTCCGAGTGTTTATCCATGAGCCTGAACAGTGTTCCCACGACCTGCCTGAACATAGGTCCAAGCGACTCTCCAGGATCCTTTGAATCATGGAGCTTTACACCTAGATTGGTCTGCCCCACATCAAAATCACCACATATAGCAGTGGTAGTCATCCATATATCGATACCAAACCTTGCCACATCAGTATCCCATACATCCTGCTCCGCATAATATCTCGCCAATCTGCCTGAGAGAGCAAAGTCCCCTCCTATCGGCTGCCTGACCTTTCTACCGTAAAGTGAAGCGGTCAGAGGGAAACAGACATTATTGGTTATAGTAGCATCATGCTTGTGCCTGATATAATTAGGTGTGAGGAAGTCCATGCCCTCCTCAAAGACAGGTGTCAGATGTCTCTCCACCCATTCATCCAGTCTGCTCCTGAGATCTCCATCAAGAACTACGCAAGCATCTACATCAAGAAGGTCTGCCGCTTCAAATACAGCCCTGAAAGCAGAACCCTTGCCTGGAATACCTCTATAGATAGTGACTATGCGATCCACTTCTTCAGGAACCTCTGCTTCAAGAGCTTTCTCCCTGGTATCATCTAGAGAACCGCCATCAGAAACCATTACAACTGCCTTTTTATCAGGAAAATGCTCTTTAACACCTTTTGTAGTCTTCTCAACAACATAATCCACTGTCTGATCGTTGTCAAATGTAGGTATGCCGATGAGAATATCAGCTTCCTCTATCTCTTCTAGCCTATCCCTTCCATCCTTTCTCAGTGCGGTGGAACCTACCTTGCCTCTCTCAGACATAGACTAACAAGATTGGTACGGATATTTAAAAAGTTTGACAGGCTAGGTTCCACATATGTCTGACCTCAAACCCTATAGTCTCTACCTTTTCAGCACTAGCCGTAAGGAATACAGTGAATGGGAAAAACCCGAGGATGTTGACTGCGTGTTCTGCGCCCAGGCAGAGGACCACGGCAGTATAAAGAAACTTTCAGTATTTGAGGACGACTTTCTCATGGTTGAGCTTAACCTGTTCCCCTACAACACAGGCCACTTGATGGTGGTCCCAAAGAGACATGTCCAGTCCCTTACAGAACTAGATAGCCAGGAGAGAAACCGTCTGTTTGCCATGGTGCAGAAGGTCGAAGGATTGATAAGAAAGGTCAGAGATCCTGCAGGAATAAACATAGGGGCTAATCTCGGCAAAGCTGCAGGAGAATCCATACACCATACACACATACATCTTGTACCCATATACGAGAAGGACAGAGGATTCATGGAGACCTCTCTCGACACGAAGATAGTAAAGGAACGCCTGGAGGACACTCTAGAATCGTACAGGCAGAAGAAGGACATGCTTGAGGACTACATGTCCGATGCTTGATACTTGTATATCCAATCTCTCATATAGTCCCAGTTAAGCCAGGAGATCCAGAAACCAAGCACTAGAAATGTAAGACCCCACCTCCAGAGGAATGTATGCACAAGCTGGTAGCTAACACCCCACACCTCTACCATATATACCATGGAAACAAGCCTTGCTATGTTTCCAGCCATGACAAAAATAACTCCAGATAAGATGCCGTATATCTTCTTTCTAACTCCAGCAACAGTCCCTGGAGTTGCCAGCATGAGTCCTGTAAGAGCCAGGACTGACTTCCACCCGGTAGAGTCTACGGAGACATTTACTGAAAGTTCCGAGGTCAGAATAAAGACGCCTGAACTGCTTGAATCTACTCCCAGAACGTTCAGCAGCCCTGAAGAAGCAGCTGCATTTAACTGCCTGAGCCAGAGAGGATTCCAGTTGCTCCATATAAGGAGGTATAGAGGGGCTGCCAGCACTGTAAACTTTGCAAGGAACAGAAATACCTGCCATAGCTTCTGATTTCTCTTACTTAGACTTTCTCTAAACTCCTTCTCCCGTTCCAAGACCCTTTCTATCATCTTCTATCCCTGTATTCATCAAGCCATTCCATAAAGTCGTCCGAGTCCTCTGCAAGTTTGTCCTCTATATCCTTACTACTTACAATATAGAAGTCCTCCAGCCGCATACCCTCAAGCTCTTCCTCTTTAACAACCTTGATACCTTTGTCCCTGTAGTATTCTGCCACACCTCTATCACTGGTTATTATCACTTCCACCTGCGAAGGCGGCAGGGTCTCTACTCCATCTATAAATAGGGTGTCCTCATCTGCCTTCTTGACATTTTCCCTGCTCTTTAGCACGGGCACCGCTCTTTTACCATTTTTAACCTCTTTTAACGCTAATTTAAGCTTTTCTATAACATCATCTTTGCTTTCGACCTTATTCTCCAGCTTCTGTATGGTGTTCTTCCTGTTTTTTGCTCTACCCCTCCACTTTGAGACCTCCTCTGATTTCTTGATTTCTGTACTCTTCTGATCTTCAAGTCTGTTCTTCTCACTTTCCAGCTCTTCTATCCTGCCCTCAAGTTTATCTCTGTAATTTCTTAATCTTTCTACTTCTTTTTTGCGCCTTTTAAGCTTCTCAAGATTTTTTTCAGCTATTTCTTTCCACTCTTTATCTTCCAAGTTTCTATCTTCATTTTTCACCTCTTCTATATCTTCTTCTCTATCTTTTATGGACTCGAAAGACTGGTGTAGAGATTTATCTGTCTTGAAGAACTCTTCCACCACCTCTCCATAGCTAGCTTCTTTTCCCTCGGATCTGGCTTTGATCTTTTTAAGGACTCCTTTTACACCTCTGTACGCTTTGACCGCGGCGGCAAGCGCATCCTTCTCATGTGAGTCCATATCTCTGGTACTGTAATCTTCAACAAGCTTTTCCTTGTCCTTCTGAGATATATCTTCCTTTGGAACATTTAGCTCTGTGTTGAATGCTCTGGCGATTTTTTCAACTAGGGAAGGCGCAGGATTGACGTCAGACGCAACTATAACCGGCTTTCCTGCTGAGATTATGAATCTCCTTATCTTTCCCTTTGAGAACTCCTTCTTGCTCCTGTGGTCTACCAGCTTCCCCTCTATATCTATTACAGCCACGCCTGTTGTGGTGCCTGGATCTATTCCGACAATAGTCTGTATGGTTCTCACCTTGTCTTTGATTTTTCAGTCCTTGAACTGTTTGTCAACTATTTCCCTTATCCTCTGGGCCTTTGACTCCCCTATTCCTTCAACCTTCTCTAGCTCTGTCTCTGAGGCTGTAAACACGTCCTTCACCGTCCCAAACTCATTCAGAAGCCTCTCAGCAAGCCTATCCGAGATATTTGGAAGTCCTGAAACTATGAACTTCTGAAGCTCGGGCTCGGATTTCGGAGTTTTCTCCCCTCTAATACTTATTCCCCGGTCCTGTTCTTCTTGCTCTCTCCTTGCGAGCGCTATCAGGTTTTCAACAGTCTCTTCCCGACCCTCAGTCCAGATAACAGGTATCTGGTAGTCCAGGGCTAACGAAGCTACAGCCCCTCTTATGGCGTTAGGATGGACTTTCCTGTGCTTGTAGAGTGTATCACCCTCTATTATAAGTATGGGGTTTTCGAACTGCTCTTTAAGTTCTTTCACCTGGGTGAAAAGCCTCTTATCTACTATAGAATCTACGAAATCCTTACAGGTCTTCCTCTCTACTGCTGTACGGTCCGATACAATGAAGTCAGCGATCTCAAGCCGTTTGGTCCTGACCTCTATATCCTTCCTTGAAAGCTGTTTGGCTATCTTGTTCTCCCTGTCGTCAGCATATATCACTACATCTTCCTTATCCACGAACCGGTCCATGGTCTGCTGACCTTCCATATCTGGCTTTTTGTCCTGCAGGTCTTTTAACACTTTCTTCATCTTGTCCTCCTTGTGTTTTGAGGACCAGTAATAGGACTCGTCTCGCGTGTTTTCTGCCATCAGGACATAGACATTGCCTGCTTTCTGCCTCCCGGTCCTCCCTTTCCTCTGTATAGACCTTATCTCTGAAGGTACAGGCTCGTAGAAAACTACGTAGTCTACATTAGGAATATCTAGGCCTTCCTCTCCTATAGAAGTACTACATAGGACATTATATTCGCCGTCTCTAAAGCTTTCAATGATCTCAAGCTGTTTCTTCTGCGTGAAGCCGTCCTTCTGTCCCTTGAACTTTACAGGCTCTATGTAGTCTATATCTTCCAGCATCTCCTTGATAGAGTCCACGGTGTTCCGGTACTGTGTGAAGACTATAGCCGTGTCTCCTTTAGTGAACTTGTTCTTGACCAGCTTCTCCAGTTTCTCCAGCTTTGGATGGTTCTTATTGTTCCGATACATCCATTCCGACACTGCCAATGCATTCTGGAAGTCCTCATCCTCCAGAAGCCGCTTCTCTGCCTTTGACCCGGGATTATCCTTTATGTCCTGCAGAAACCTGTACAGCGGCTGAGTTCCCTGTGTCTCTAGAAGCTCTAGCGCGTGATCTATCTTCATGCATGCCGCTATCTTTGAGACCGCCCAGAAAAGCTCTGGCTCCTGCTTCTTTGAAAGCTTCTTCTGTATCTTCCCTCTCGCCTTCAGAAGGTCCTTCCTGGTTATATTTCCTCCCTTCAGGTATCCTTTTTTTGAAAGCTCCTTCACCCTGTCCTTCTTTGCGTTTTCCAGGTGTTTCTTGCACCTCTTGAAGTGGCGGTTAAGAGGAGTTTTTATCCAGTTGATCTCCTTTCTCTGTATGTATGGCTCAACATCACTGTCGTCCTCTGTCCTTACCTCGAAGTTAGCTATATGTAGGTCCTCCGCCACCTGTTCTATCTTTTCCCTGTCAGACCCTGGAGAAGCGGTAAGACCTAGTATGCGCGGATCTTCTCCCTGTCTCAGGTACTTGTCAGCTATGAACTTGTAGGGGTATTCTCCGGTTGCGCGGTGGCATTCGTCAAATACAACGATTGAGAACTGCTCCAGGTCCAGCCTTTTTGCGATAAGATCGTTTTCAACGACCTGGGGTGTTGCAAAGAAGCATCCAACCTCTTTCCACTTTTCTTCTCTCTTCTCAGGCCTTGTATCTCCTGTAAGAGTCTCAAATATTTCAGTCTCTGTTTTAAGAGCCTCCTGGAAGCTCTTCCGATGCTGGTCCACTAAAGGCTTTGTAGGCGCAAGCACCAACACCTTACCACCCTTACTTTCTTTAAGCCTGTGCGCAGCGGTGAGGATAGCTACAGCTGTCTTTCCAAGACCTGTTGGAAGAACACATATTGTATTGTCCTTCTGCGCCTTCGCAGCTATAACCTCCTGGTATGCACGCGACTCAAGCGCCTCTTCCTTTATATTAGGGTGTTTGATGTATTCTGGTTCCGGCATTTCTGGCATCTCTTTAGGGGTTGAATCTGAACTGTTTTTTAACTTTCGGATAGTTCCTGCTGTAGTTATCAAAAGGTTTATAAAGCTTTTTCCAAAGGACTACTTGTGATCTGAAATGAAGGATTTCCTATATACGCGTGAGGAGATGGAGGATTATATAGAAGAATGGAAGAACGATGGTACACTGACTGGTTGGATCTTTGGTTCCCTTTTAGCTACTTCAGTTATGGGATCATTATGGTCTCACGCTTACCAAGCACGGCAGGATGCCAGAGAACGCATTTTGAATAATCCAACAGTAAAGTATAGAAAGGAGTCCGATAGAGATAGATCAGAATACAAGTTGCGCTTACAGGAGGAAATTCGTAAAATCTTGGATAATCCTGAGCTGATGGAAGATGCGGTAGAGGCATGGAACGAAATAGAGAGAGATCAGCGCTTAGAGGAAAGTTGGAGGTATCCAACAGAGCCTAACCGCCATCGTGATT
>JAXINT010000001.1:0-3299 GCA_034190605.1 Asbonarchaeaceae archaeon (SeqCode)
AACACCTCCAAGTTGTAGAAAGCCGAGTTGTTATCTATAGTCTTTCTAGGCTCAGCGGGTTGGAAATCAATCAGGCCCTCTCCTCTAACCACTTTCCCAATAATCTCGGAAGAATTCGCCGTAAACTGGAAAAAACCTTCGGAACCATCTTCTTTCAACCCTTCTACAGGCACATTTCCGGGGTGGAGATCCTTCCCGATCAGCATTCCTATCTCCTTCCGATTCTCTACTTTCTCGAACGCATCAAGGTACAGTTTTATATGGCGTTTCTCCATTAGATCTAGACTATCCAGCTTCTCCTGAGTTACATTTTCGGAATAATCTGAAGGAAGATATACCCTGTATTCTCTGGTCTTATGCGGCACCTCCTCCAGTCTCTCAGAGATGTACTCGTCCAGCTCTTCTTCCTTAGTCCTCCTATCCGGGAACTTCTCTCTAAAATACTGGTAGGGATCAATCTCCCGGTAACGGTGGACTGCTTCCCACAATGCGTCTAAAGCAGTTTCTCTCTTTTTAGAGGACAACTCATCGTTTCTTGACCTTTCCTTCATGCTTTCAACCTTCTCCTTCATGTTTTCCAGCCTGTCTTCATTATAAAGAGTTAAATCAAGCTCTCCAGCAGCAGGAGGAGCTCCAAAAGAAATATCTTCAATCATATCTTCGTTATCAACTCCTACCGCCTGTATAGAACGTTTATTGCTGTCTTCCTCAGCATTCTTCTTATATCTCTCAGATTCTGCCTCGTATACCGGTCTGTCGGAGACATCCTGTTCCTGCGCATCTAAACCGGGAGATATAAAACCTCCTGTGAAAAGCGCCAGAGAGGTGAAAAATGTGTAAGCATTATCTCTCCATCCGTCTAACATTCCGTCATACTCGTCCATACCTCCCAAAACCAGAACTAACTTTAAAAATGTTATAAAAATTCGCAGATGTGATTTACAAGTGTCAAGAAAAGAATTCTGAAATTAACGGATGACAAATGCAATCAGATATTCGGAGTTTAAATTACTCAACCAGCTCAACCTCTATAGAAACTCCCTCAGGTACATGGACGCGCATTATCTGCCGCAGGGCTCTTTCGGAATCTGATACATCTACAAGTCTGTTGTGTACTCTGAGCTCCCAGTTCTCCATTGTCGAACTCCCCTCGCCATCTGGCGCCTTCCTTACAGGGATGGTGAGTACATCTGTAGGTAGAGGTACAGGTCCAGAGGTCTCTGCGTTGTACTCCTTTGAAACATCTATAATCTCCTCTGCAAGACCGTCTACCTTTTCTGCATCTGTGCTCGAGATTTTGACTCTTGCCTTCTCCATCTGTACTACCGGTATTAAATCATGCGCAAACCTTTTAAAGGGTTTCGGAGATTACTGGGTGAAAGCAGTATCTCAGATGTCTTCCTCTCCAAAAGCAGTTATTCTAGCTCTGGAGGTGAACTCTACTTCGCCCCAACGAGATATCAATATCTCCTTTCCATCCTCAATCGTGGTATTCTCACGCCAAGTCTCTTGTAGATCTTTTACAGCGCTCTGAAGACCTATGCTTCTGCTCTCTATCACCCTGTCCTCTACAGAAACGGTGAAACCGAAGTAGCCGTTGGAGAAATCGTGCATGTCAAGTTCATCTCGGAGCACAAAGATCTCAGGTATGTATCGTCTGTCCCGGAATCTCCTCAAGTTTATACATGCATCCCCTTTGGAACCCTTTAACTGTCTAAGTTGGTTATAAGCCTTTTCAGGACCTAATATCTGGTATTCCTCATCAATAAGAGAAGATATCTGATCCTTGACCCTTTTCCTCTCCTCTCCAAACCTGGGTTCTCTAACACTCTCCGGAAGCATCATGTACACCTCAAATTCATCCACCACAGGTTCTTCTGCAGTAAAGGCCAACAACCCATCGGTATAGATATCCATATAGCTTTCGTATGCCTCCTTGAGATACTTGCGATTCTCCCAGTCGCCCTTCATATCCCTTAGCTCTGGCTCTATCTCAGTATCATTGCATATTATCAGATTATCTTCCTGGCTTATAGCGGCTGCAAACTCGTTATCCCATATATTTTGGTCGGGTCCAACCAAGAAATAGCTAAATGCGGTTTCAGGCTCTAACATGAAATCTCTAGAGAATTCATATTCTTTAGAAGATTCATATCTTCTATTCCTCCTCTCTAACTGGGAACTAAAGCGTTCTACCGTATATACCTCCAGCTCAAACTCGAGTCTAGGTAGGAGGTTCTGCTCCAGGTCTTTCCTCTCCCTCTCTCGGACCTCATTGCTCTTCCAACTCACATCTACCACAGCCTGTTCCGATACTGCTAGATATAAAAAAATGACTCACGACTTTCAGTGATGTGCCGGGGTCGCATAATCTGGTAGTGCGCCAGCTTGGAGCTGTCTCGTTTCAGAGCGTAGCGATGGAACGTGGACTTGAGAAAATCTACTTGTAGATTTTCGAAAGGAGCTTTCTAAAATCCGTGAGGAAAGCTCAAAAATCTACAGATAGCTGGTGGGCGTCACAGCCTGTGTGGGTTCAAATCCCACCCCCGGCGCTCCATAGAAAACTCTAGAGAACTCTACTGCCAAAAGCGCTCATAACCAGTTCACAAGCCAGTTCTGCAGTTCTGTTCCTCCTGTCCAGTATGGGATTTACCTCGACGAGATTAGGAGCGAAGTTCTTTCCTCCCGTTCTTTATCTTCAAACCGGTCTACATGAGCCTTGAAATGAGAGAACTAACATGCACATATTGGTTCTGAACTCAGAACTAACCTGTAACTAAACCGGGCTTAATTATAGGCCGTAGGCGGTAGCTTTAAAAAAGTCAGCGGGCTATAATAGGTTGTTCAAAATGAGTTCCGATCCCAGTATCAGTGTCGTAAACTTTGATCTCCGTGCTGATTATTCGTACGAGGAGTTTGTGGAGAAGGTTAAAAGTGGAACTAATAAGTTTGTAGATGAGGAGCGGGAGAAGTACGAGGACACAGTTAATCCTCCTGAAATAGAAATGGTTGAGAAAGGAAGTGCGGTCTCCAATGTTCCGCACAGAGCTTTTGACGTGGACACCTCAGGAATAGAAAGTAAGAAGAGCACAGTGATAAGAGTTAAGTCTGTTCGAGAATATACGAAAGGCTACACCCGGGGAAGAGATAGGGATATTATAGAGATTCCTATCCTTCCTTTCAATGAGCCCTATGATTCTTTGGAGATACACAAAGTTGAGAGTATGGGCCGTAACATAACTAAAGACTGCGAGGACCTTATCGATAACATATATGGAGAACTTCGTGCTTACAGATAA
>JAXINT010000001.1:3399-6373 GCA_034190605.1 Asbonarchaeaceae archaeon (SeqCode)
AAAAACCATTTAACCCTGCAGCCTCACAGTATCCTACATGGACCTGCTGGAGTTTGAGGGCAAGAAGCTCTTCCATAAGCACGGGATAGAAGTACCGGAAGGCGCTGTATTCTCCGGGAAGAAGATCAAGCTTCCGGAAGCCAAGTCTCTGGTTGTGAAGGCGCAGGTGCCGGCTGGAAAGAGAGAGGAGAAAGGCGGTATAAGGATTGTCTCGCATGGAAGAGCGCTGGAAGAAGCTGAGGATATGATTGGGACGGAGCTTGGAGGAGAATTAATAGAAAATATTTTGATAGAGGAAGAAGTGGAGATAGCAGAGGAACTCTACATCTCGCTCTCCATAAACAGGATGGGAAAGAACTACCAGCTTGTTTTCTCAGAGAAAGGAGGATCAGGGATAGAAGAGATTTCAAAGGAAGATCCGGAAGCTATACACGCCTTTGATTTCTACAGCTTTGAAAGGGAGGAAATAGCAGATAGATTAGATTCTGAAGGCTTTGAAAACTCAGAGGAAGTTGCAGAGCTGGCTGAAAGGATGCACAAGCTCATGAGAGATGAGGATGCGCTTCTGGTGGAGATAAACCCGCTTGTACTTACGGAGAGTGGAAAGCTTGTAGCAGCTGATTCGAAGGTAAGGCTGGACGATAACGCGTTCTACAGGCATGAATATGGTATAGAGAGAATTGAGGCGGTTGAGAAGAGATCAGGCAATGAGGAGCTGGAGTTCGTGGATCTGGAAGGAAATATAGGGATAATTGGGAACGGTGCAGGCCTGGTGATGGCAACTCTTGATTCTATAGACCACTTCGGAGGACAGCCCGCAGACTTCCTGGATGTAGGAGGAGGCGCAGACTTCGAGAAGATGAAAAAAGCGATGTCTAAAGTAATGGAGCAGGAGGATGTGGAAGGCCTGTTTGTCAACATCTTTGGAGGTATAACAAAATGCGATGAGATTGCGAAGGGAATCATAGACTTCAGAAAGGAGAAAGACATGGAGATCCCTATGGTTGTAAGGATGGTAGGCACGAACCAGGAGGAAGGACGGAAGATGCTGGAGGATGAAGGCATTCCGGCGCTTGATTCGATGGACCGTTGTGCAGAAAAGATTGTTGAGCTCGTAGGAGGTGAAAGCTAGAGATGCTTATAGGCGAAGAAACAAAGGTCCTGGTCCAGGGAATAACCGGGAGGCAGGGAAGATTTCATGCAGAACGGATGAAGCGCTACGGAACAGATGTTGTTGCCGGGGTTACCCCTGGTAAGGGCGGAAAAGAAGTCCATGGAATACCGGTGTATAACTCTGTAGAGGATGCGCTGGATGAACATGAGGTTGACTGGTCTATAGGATTTGTACCTGCGCGTTTTGCAAAAGATGCTGCCTTTGAAGCACTGAATAACGGTTTAAATACCTGTGTTATTACTGAAAATGTGCCTGTACATGACTCTATTGATATACAGCAGAAGGCGAACGAGAAAGGTCTGAAGGTAGTTGGTCCTAACTGTCCCGGGCTTATAGCGCCAGGAAAATGCAAGATAGGGATCATGCCCGGCAGCATCTTCAGAGAGGGTAGTGTAGGTGTAGTTTCGCGTTCCGGAACCCTTACATATGAGATCGTTGACCAGTTATCCCGCAATGGATACGGCCAGAGCCTGGCAGTAGGTATTGGGGGCGACCCGGTTATAGGGCTGGACTTTCTGGAAGTGCTTGAGATGTTTGAAAGAGATCCAGAGACAGAGAAGATCGTTCTTATAGGAGAGATAGGTGGTGAGATGGAGGAGAAAGCAGCAGAAATGATAGATAGCAGGATATCAAAGGATCTGGTAGCGTACATAGCAGGTAGGACAGCGCCAAAAGGGAAGAAGATGGGTCACGCAGGAGCTATCGTGCACGGAGACAGCGGAACCGCAGAATCAAAAGTAGAGGCGTTTGAAGAAATTGGTATTTCGGTTGCAAGGCTTCCTTCGGAGGTTCCGGAGCTGCTATAGCGGATTTACCCATAATCGCCATTAACTTTAAATAGATTGTAATTCTAATTTTAGGTACACTCTTTACGAGAAAGCCAGTTTGGCTACCCGGGTCTTCGGACCCGAGTGCCCCTTTACGGGGCATAATTCCTTCTATATGCTCTCTAATTATCTTTGACGCCCGGGACGGGATTCGAACCCGCACAACTCTTTACGAGTCACCTGGTTATAAGCCAGGCGCCTTGCCAGTTTGGCTACCCGGGCTTACCCCGTCTCCAGGTCTCGTCTGTCCTTATGGAATATATCAAAACCACAAGATTTATGACTAGACAGCATTTTCACGAACGAAAATCAAGATGTGAAAAGGACTGAAACAGTACTATGCGGAATTTCTTAATCTCTACCGGTATAATTAGCAGAAATAACGGAACTAACGGAAGCCACACCGCACGGCTTTTAAAGAACCTCTAAGAAGTAGTTTACATGGCAAGAACAGGAAGCGCAAATCTCCCTATATGGAGACAAGCCGCAAAAAAAGATAAAATCCGTTAGTTTTATAAAACACTTGTTCTAATAAAAGAACAGATGTTCGGAAAAAAGAGCACAAACGGGGTCGCGCGGCTGATCTTCGACAGCCCTACAACCAAATACCACATCAGGGAGATAGCGAGAGAGACCGGTATATCGGTATCAACCGTATCTAAAGCTGTCAAAGAGCTGGAGGCGCAGGGCCTTGTGGAGGTTAAGGAAGGAGTTACTAAACAGGTGAAAGGCTCTGACAACCAGTATTTCAGGGACATGAAACGAGTATACAATATGAAGGAGCTTTTTAACTCGGGAGTCCTGGATAGAATCGAAGAAAAACTACGGCCTGATGCAGTAGTGCTTTTTGGAAGCTACTCAAGAGGGGAAGATCGAGAAGACAGCGATATAGATCTAGCCTCTATCAACGGTAAAGATGAAGATTTCGGACTTGAGAGATTTGAGAAAGAGGTCAACAGAACGATAAACATTC
>JAXINT010000100.1:0-6263 GCA_034190605.1 Asbonarchaeaceae archaeon (SeqCode)
GTATGTTCCTCTGCCTCGCATTTTTGATCCGCGTTTACGTGGTTTTTCTTGGCGTGTGCCTTTGTTTCCGGCGTTTATGTAGACTTCGTCTATTTCTACGTCTCCTTGGAGTTTTTCTACTATTTTGAAGGGGTTTATGGATGCCATTGCTTTTTTTAGCAGGTTGTTTACTGTTTTCCAGTGTCTGTCCAGGTCTTTACTGATCTGGTTTATGCTGCGGTTTTCTTTGAACTGTTTTAGTGCGTAGAATGCTTCTGGAAGTTTCATTTGTGTATGTGATAGTATTGTCATGGTTCTGTCGTTGAATGCTTTTCCACAGGCTTTGCATCGGTATTGTTGGATGTGATCTGGTCTTAATCCGTTCTTTACAACTTTCTCAGAGCTGCAGTACAGGCAGTATATTCCATCATTCCATCTAACCGCTCTTAATACTTCAGCACACCGCTCTTCCGAAGGTAGAAAATCCTCCATATTCAACAAATTATCCCTCATACCTTAAAAAATTAGAAGAACCACTATTTAAAATTATGGGTTATACAAGAGCGTTCCAGTATCTCCTTGTTGTGTTCCGACAGTTTGGGGTTCTTCTCAAGTTTCTGGTGCGTCTGCTTCAGACCTTTGAATGGCATTTTTTCTTCCTCTTCTGGCTTTGTCTTTGAGTGTTGCTGAGAAGCTGTTTAAAAACGCTTTTGTTAAAAGCCAATACCAGAGAAAGGGAGTAATAGCCCCGCCAGGATTCGAACCTGGGTTACGAGGCATCTCTCCTCACCACGGGTTCGAGCCAACGGCTCGAAAGCAACCGTAGTTACTTAGTAGGAAGCTATGTAATTTCGCAAGTGGCTCCCTACTAAGGTCCAGAACCTCGTGTGATTGAGCATCATGGTCTTTCCCCCAGAAAGACCTGAGGGAAAAATCTATGATTTTGACCGCTACACCACGGGGCTATTCTTTTGCTATCCTACTTCCCGTGGTGTTCGACTGAAATCCACGATTTCAAGACTACACCACGGGGCTATTTGAAACCCTTATGATTTATCCCGTGCGTGTTCGAGCTGAAAATCCGAGTTCAGCGACTCGGGAAATCAAAGATTTCCCTCGATCGAGTTAAACTCTATGAGTTTAACGAGCTGCACCACGGGGCTGAGTTTCCGACCAACTCAATCAAATTTCAAGAGAGAAAGTTTATAAAACTCGGAGCGCAACCAGTCAACATGTCCAACCTTTTCGGGGAGAAGGGCAAAAATGGAAGTAAAGAGAAGGATACAGAGACAGATTCTTTCTATATAATCCGTAACACTAGCTATGAACCGACAGACTTCTCTTCGGCAGGTAGCTGTCAGACAATGATCCTGCAGGAATCTAAAGTATCCACAATACATGACAGAGATCCTGAGATAGGTCACAAAAAGCATAGGCCGGAAATAGAGCTAGAAGAGATAGAGGTTCCTTCCAGATACAGCTTAAGCGATCCCGAACCGATAGAACTTAGGAGATACAGGACACTAAACAACGAAACTCCACAGAGCTACAGAAAGATTTTATACAACTCATGTAAGCTGGAGGAAATGTACGGGCTGATAAAAAGAAGAGTTCAGAAGGCAGGAGAATTCCTATATTCCTGTCTCACGGATGCTGAGAGAACCATTCCTGGAGTTAGAGGGATTCTTGAGAGGGATGAGGTCGAAAACAGTCTAGTAAATTACAGGTTCTCAAGTAGCGGATTCATCCCTGAGATGGATCTCAAGGTGTTAGGTAAAGAAACCAAGGAACAAGAGGATTCAATAGAAGAGATTCTAGACCTAACCGGTCTGGCAGATATAAGGGACACGATTGAAAGCAATCAAAAGCTCAGGAAGAACCACTGGGAGAACTCCACCAGGAGAGGAATTTATGTAGCAGGGGAGGACCTCACAGGACTGTATAGTGCAGAAGGAATCCTGGATATCGGAAAGGAGTCGGCAGAGCTGGAACAGCTACACCGCAAAGGAGTTATACTCTAACCTTTTTATTCTAAGCATCTTTTAACAGTTCGACAAACTCCAGATCTCCCGAGCTCTCCCTTGAGACTTCTCTCCAGTTCTCATCGTCCCATTCAGGAAAGTAGGTGTCGCCGTCAACCTCCGTGTCAACAAATGTAATAACCATCCTGTCAGCCTTTTCCAGGAACTGGCGGTAGACTGAGCCACCTCCTATTACAAACACCTTCTCCTTCCCGGTATCCTCTGCAGCCTGTAGCGCCTCCTCTATCGAATTGGCGTTCACCACCTTCTCGGGAACTTCCATGGGTTCAAAGCTTAGAACTATGTTCTTCCGTTCAGGAAGCGGTTCTCCCAGCTTCTCAACTATGCTCTGGTAGGTGGTCTTCCCCGCTATCACCGGAAATCCTCTAGTCTTTTTCCTGAAATGCTTGAGATCTTCAGGATAGTGCCAGGGAATCTTTCCGTCCTTTCCTATCACTCTATCTTCTGTCATTGCCGCAATAATCACTTTCTCCATCGCAAAAACCCTCTAATTTTTCTCCTCCAAGTTTTCTACTCCGCTACCTCAAAATTTATCCCTGGATGTGGATTGTAGTCCTGAAGCTGGAAGTCCTCAAATTCAAGGCTGTCTATAGGCTTGTCAGAGATCTCTAGCCTTGGCCTCTGCCTTGGTTCCCGGGACAGCTGTTTTAGTAGGCCTGGTACATGGTCGTAGCCCTCTTCATCTTCTTCAGGCGCTTCCTCCAGCACCCACTTCCTGATCTCCTGATAGTCCTTGCGAGAATCAGCGCTCCTGACTCTTTCATTCAGCTCCGAGAGGTTTGAGTCATACCATTTTCCTCTCTCATTTCTCCCACAATATATATGGGCATCTACTATAGTATGTGAGAACACTCCTGGTTCGAAGTCCGTCTGACCTGCTATTATCTTGGTTATTATCGAGTAGGCTGCGATGTTGAAAGGTATCCCAAGAGCGATGTCTCCAGACCTCTGTGTCAGGTGCGTGTTCAACCGTCCATCCTGCACATTTAATACATAGGTGAAGTGGCAGGGCGGAAGAGTGGACACTGCGGCGTTTGAAGGATGCCAGGCAGTTATAACCAGCCTTCTCGAGTTCGGACTTCTGTCCGGATTTTCTCCGTTCAAAGTGTCTATAGCGTACCGGATCTGGTCAAAGGTCAGTCTACCCCCTTCCTCGTTAACCCATTCATTGTCTCTGTCAGGCCATGCCTCTCCAGGAAGCCTGTCCCTGTCTTTAGGTATGGGATAGCGCCTCCAGAACCTTCCATAGGCAGTGTCAAGCCTTCCCTCATCGTCAGCCCAGGCATCCCATATACCTGTCTTCTCTCTAAGGTTTCTTACATGCTCCTCTCCGGAGAAGTACCAGAGAAGTTCGTGTATCAGAGAGTTCCAACGGAATCCTGAGAGATCCTTGGTAGTAAGTAGAGGGAATCCCTCTTTCAGGTCTATCTTGTACGACTGTGAGAAGGAGGAGATAGTGTCTACACCGGTTCTGTTAGGTTTATAGTTTCCATTAGCCATTACATTTCCAACGAGTTCTTGATACTGCTTCATTTCAAACACCTCAGTATTGATAGCTCTTTGAGCCTCCTAGTATTCTATATCCGAGTCCCTGTACAGAGAATGTTCCTCAAGGAGTTCTTCGACCTCGGATCTTACCGCTTCAGTCTCTCCCTGGAGGGCGCGAGAGATCAGGTCTGCAACATACCCTAGGTCTTTCTGGTCCATCCCTCTGGTTGTAAGAGCAGGAGTTCCTATCCTTACACCTGAAGCTACTTTTGGGCTTCTCTCATCGAAAGGTATTACATTCTTGTTTACTATTATTCCTGCCTTTTCAAGAATTGATTCAGCCTCCTTTCCTGTCAGATCCTTTGTAGATACATCTACCAGTACCAGGTGGTTGTCAGTTCCTCCTGTAACAAGCCTGAAACCGTTCTCCTGTAGTCCTTCCGCAAGAGCCTCGGCGTTTCTAACTACCTGCCTCTGGTAGCTGTCAAATCTCGGTTTCTGGGCTATCCTAAAGCTCACAGCCTTTGCAGCGATCTGGTGCATCAGAGGACCTCCCTGGGTGAACGGAAACACCGACTTGTCAACTCTATCAGCCAGTTCTTCCTTGCACATTATCATGCCTCCTCTAGCCCCTCGCAAGGTCTTGTGAGTGGTGGTAGTTACTATGTCACATTCAGGGAACGGATCCTCGTGCACTCCTGAAGATACAAGTCCTGCAACGTGAGCTATGTCAGCCATCAGTACAGCATCGGTCTCTTCAGCAGCTTCCTGGAAAGCACTGAAAGGTATCTCTCTTGGATAGGAACTGTAACCGCAGAGTATTAGGTCGGGATCGGTCTCCACTGCTCTCTCAACTACATGGTCGCGCTCAAACCTTTCAGTTTCTTGATCAACTGTATACTGCTTGAAGTCGAAAAGTTTTCCGGAGAAGTTTACAGAGTGGCCATGTGACAGGTGTCCTCCATGGGACAGTGAAGGTCCAAGTATCGTGTCTCCCTGATCAAGGACAGAGAAGTAGGCTGCAAAGTTTGCCTGGGAACCGGAATGGGGCTGTACATTGACATGGTCGGCGTTGAATAGATCCACGGCCCTGTTTCTTGCCAGGTCCTCTATACGGTCGTGGAACTTGCATCCTGCATAGTACCTGTCTCCTGGATAGCCTTCAGCGTACTTGTTGGTCAGTATAGATCCTTGCGCCTCCAGTACAGCTCTAGGCACGAAGTTCTCCGATGCTATCATCTCAAGGCCGTGAGATTCCTGCCTTTCAAGCTCCTTGTTCAGAAGCTCCGAGATCTTTGGGTCAGTCTTTTTCAGAGAACGGTTTTCCATCTTGAAGATTCCTATCGTGTCTTCATCTTTTTAAGTCTCACCTGACAGAATTTGTCGGCATTGTCAGACTCCTCTACTTCAGCTCTCAAGCGTTGCAAACCTCTCCTTCTTGCCTTCCGCCATTCTCTCCTCTGCAAATCTGTCAGCAGCCTTTACAGTGGAGACGTCCTCTTCCTCTGACTTCTCGAAGATCATCTCAAGTCGCTCACTGATCTCCTCGGTCTTGTCGTAGGCGTCTTCCTTGGAATTTCCTTCCATCTCCTGGACAACAGTTATAAGGCCTCCAGCGTTGATGACGTAATCCGGCGCATAGAGGATGTCCCTGTCTCTAAGCATCTCGGCGTGTTTCCTCTCCTCCAGGACGTTGTTTGCGCTTCCCGCAACTATGTCGCATTCAAGTTCAGGAACGGTCTCGTCGTTTATAACTCCTCCAAGGGCGCAGGGAGCAAAGACATCACAGGGTTCTGAATAGACATCCTCAGGGTCAACAGAGTCTATGTTGAACTTCTCCTTTAGCTCCTGTACATGTTCCTCATCTATATCCGAGATCATTACTTCAGCACCGCTATCCACGAGCTTCTCCACCAGGGCGGTCCCTACCTTTCCAACTCCCTGGACCAGCACCTCTCTACCTTCTACAGAACTATCTCCAAACTTATAATCAAGACACGCCTTTATTCCGTGGAATACTCCGTGGGCAGTTACAGGAGAGGGATCGCCAAGCCCTGATGCCAAGCCTACTACATGGTCTGTCTCTTCACATACTACCTCCATGTCCTCTACTTCAGTATTAACGTCTTCTGCAGTTATGTATCTTCCGTTCAGGCTTTCAACCGCCCTGCCGTAGTTTTTTAGGAGTTGATCGGTCTTTATCTCTTCAGCATCTCCCATGATCACGGCCTTTCCTCCTCCGAGATCCAGACCTGCAGCTGCAGACTTGTAGGCCATGCCTTTTGAAAGTCTTAGAGCATCTTTAAGCGCATCTTCTTCAGTATCGTAGTCCCATATCCTGGTTCCTCCAAGAGCCGGGCCAAGGCTTGTATCATATATTGCAATTATTGCTTTAAGTCCGGTTTCTTCATCGTGGAAGTATGAAACCTGTTCGTGGTCGTGTTCAGACATTTCTTTGAGTGGCATGGTTATCAGTAAAAAGTTAGTTCTCCCTGATTTTATATGTGAGGGCTGGGAGACAGACTTAAAATTTACTTACCTAATCCGGACTACGGTTAAAGCATGGCTAATTTAAGTGATTTTTCAGGGGGTTAGTTTATAAATTTAGAGGGTAACCTGGGCAGACATGAACGATGATGAGGGTCAGGACGGTAAAGGGATAGGAGGTAAAGGAAAGCTTGGAGAGATGTACTCAGAACTTTCTGGGGAAGAGCTAGATAAAGCACTGTCGGAGGAAGGCCTTCACAAGTTCAG
>JAXINT010000081.1:0-6069 GCA_034190605.1 Asbonarchaeaceae archaeon (SeqCode)
ACACGAGTGAATGGATAGGAACCCCACATGCTTTAGCCGTGGGAGGACGTCAGTGCTCTTTTGAGTAACCTTCTAATTTCGGCGCTCTTCCCAAGATGCTCCTCCTGGCTTATGGCATCTATCTAACTTTCCACAACCTCAAGAATCTCTTTGAACTCATCTATCTCATGGTCCGGCTCCTGCCAGGTGGGCTGTTCAGTATCCTTGAACTCATTGTTGAAAAGCACTGACTCTATCCCGAGGGAGTTTGCACCGGCAATGTCCCGCGAGAGATTGTCTCCCATCATGACGGTGTTCGACCTCCTGGCGTCCATGATGGTGATAGGGAGCGCAAACATTACTGAAGAAGGCTTGTCGGTACCGGTCTCTTCTGAAGTTATGAGCAGATCTATGAACTCCTCAATACCGAGCTCCTCTATTTTATTCATCTGTATCCGCGCTATCTGATCTGTAACCACAGCTATTTTTATCCCTTTCTCCTTTATCTTGCTCAGAGTCTTCTTGACACCTGGAAATATCTCCATTTCTTTTGTGTAACCTTCCCAAAAACTGTCACTCAGCTGTATGGCGTGCTTTGGCCGGTGTGTTCCTGTATAAAATTGAAGCGCCTTCTTGAAGTATATATGCCTCTCATGACCTGATGCAGTCCCTGCAAGCTCTCTCTTTGTCTCCCGATTTCCTTCCTGGTAGATCTCCTTGAACCTCTCAAAGTCCATGTCGTATCCAAGCTCCTTTGCCTTTTTCCATGCAGCTCTCTTTCCCGCCTTGTTGCATGGCTCATATTCATATACCGTGTCATCCAGGTCCAGAAGTAGTAGCTCGGTTGACATGTATTTCACCTTTAAGTTTTTCCGTTTAGGCGGTTAAAAGTTTTTGTCAATTATCAATTATATGAGAAGATTTCTGGATATTCTTCAACGGCTCTCTCGGAAAGCTTCTCAGCACCCAGTATCCCAAGCTCTGTAACAATTCCTTCTATAAACCTGGGTTTGACCTTTTCAAATGCAGGATTCCTGACCTCAACTCCCTCAGGCGCATTCTCCCATACTTCTGAAGGAAGCCTCTCCTCTATCTCCACCTTCAAGCCCTTTCCGGTCTCCGGTGCTAGCTTCAAACTGTCCGTACACACGTACAGCGGAACTTCGAGGTCGTTCGCCACGTTCGCTATAAGCTCCGAACCAACCTTGTTGTAGACATGGCCGTCAAAGGTCACTGCGTCCGCACCTATGAGCATTACATCTGATTTCTTCAGCGCAAACCTGGCTGCGGAGTCCACAAAATGTTCTACCCTCATATCGAGCTCTGCCAGTTCCCTTGCAGTAGTCCTGCCTTGAAAAACCGGCCTGGTCTCCGTGTTCTTGACATCTATTTCTTTTTCCTTACTGTCCGCAAGCTTCAGTATCTCTGTGACAGTTGATGAATGGCAGTGAGTGTACACAGTGGTGCCGTCCTTGAGCAGATCCTGCGCTGTCTCTGCTATCTCTTTCTTAGAGCTCTTGAAATGTCCTAGAATCTTGTCAAACTTCTTTGTTCTAATACAGTAATTCACCGCATTTTTAAGAGCGGGCTCTGTTGGCCTGGTGTTCTTCAGCCTTTCTCCAGCTTTTTCCAGCGCTTCTTCATCTTTCTCCCTTTCATATAGATTTTTCAGCGCCTTTACTGCTTCTATAGCTACTGATGTTGCGCCCTGAATCTTCAGCTGTTCTATTTTCCTTGCGATCTCCTGTACTGTCATAACACACATATTGTTGCCGGAGTAATTTATGGTTTGAGGTCAAAAACCGTTCCATGTCCTGGAGGTCTACATTGAGCCGGCTTAAGAGACGAGGATATCTAAAGTCCGAGAAGGTGGAGGAGGCGCTTATAGAGGTTGACAGGTCAAAATTTGTTCCTGAAAGACACCGAGACTACGCCTACAGCGATAGACCGCTTCCGATAGGAGAGGAGCAGACGATCTCTGCACCCCACATGGTGGCCTGGATGACCGAGCTTCTTGACCCTTCTGAAGACGACAGGGTCCTTGAGATAGGAACGGGCTCCGGTTACCAGGCTGCAGTTCTCTCCAGACTCGTTGATGAGGTCCACACGATTGAAAGAGTTGAAAATCTCTACAAGTCCGCTCAGGAAAACCTGAAAGATTTCGAAAATGTCTACATATATCATAGAGATGGCTCTAAAGGTCTGAAGGATGAAGCGCCTTTTGATAAAGTTATTGTAACTGCGGCTGCGCCTGAAGTGCCTGATGCCTGGAAGGAACAGCTAAAGGAAGGTGGAATGCTGGTTGTGCCGGTTGGAGAAGGCTTTAGACAAACTCTTAAGGTTCTGGCAAAAAAGAACGGAGAACTAATTGATCTGAAGTCTGAAGGCGGTGTACGGTTTGTACCTCTTAAGGAAGGAGAAAGGTAGGTAAAACTACTTCATTGGGCCTTAAATTCTCTTGATTCTATCTCATCAATCTTCTGTTGTAGCTTTTTTGACTCTTCCATCAGTTCCTCTCCGCACTTAATCCGTCTATACACATTTGAAGCAGCGTGTGCCGTGTAGTAAACCTTCATTAGCTCATCTCGATTCTCTGCATTTTCAAGCTCTTCCTGTAGGTTCCTGAAGTATACATTTACAAATTCATCAAGTCCTTCACCTTCTTCAAAGACGTGAAACATTTTACGAATTTTTCTAACTCTATCCGGATAGTAAGGTAGACCCATCTCATTGAAGCTTTCTTTGACCTTCTCCCTCATTTCTTCAGGAGTTTCTGGACAGAAGAGAAGATAGTTACGTGTCAGAGATCTGGAGATCTCTTCACTATGGCCTTTTTCCAGATAGGCCGCCATCAACGCTTCACCTGTCATGTGCGCCAGGCAGTATTTGTCGTTCTCCAGCTTGTTTTCTCCGTCTCCAACGACCTCAAATTCATCTTCTAGGAATGAAGGTAGCTCTATAGGACTTCTCACCTTCTCTTTAACAACATTTTCCGGAGTACCCTTCCCTCTTCTGTCCTCAAACTTTGTGATAGTCTCTTTAGGAGCTCTTTCTATATCTTCATCCCACTCCATCGCGTATATTTCTCTGTTCTGATCGTAATGAAGTGCGTGACTTACTTCGTGCCTTATAATTCTGTTAAGTTCCTGAGCGGTCTCTCCGGTTTTTAGCCATATATATTTCATAAAATCGTAGCTTATTTCGATTGTATTACTTTCCTTCCAAAAAAATCCGTTAGGACCTATGTCCTCAAAGTATATGTAGTCCACACGAATGTTAGGGCTAAACGTGGAATATTCCTCCTCAAGCTCATTGATATACTCTTGAGCTTTTCTCTCCAATACTTGATTGTGCATGTGCTCCAGCGCATGTTCTATTCCAAAAACCATCCCTGTACCTGCCTTAGAGCTTGCAGGATTTATTACATGATTCATGTTTGCCCTGAAAATTTTCTCTGCAGGTGCATCAATCTGTATCATGTAATTTTCAAAATCCGCCTTTACATTTAGGGTGTTGGAGCGTTCTACCTCTAGTTCAGGAGTTTCAAAGTCTGTTTCGTGTTTCTCCTTGAATCTATCCACCTGCTGATTATACAACTTCTTGGGACTGAGGTAGTTTAGGCATTCAGGTATGTAGTCCATGTTTTCCCTTGTCGTGGAGGTATGGAAGGATAGTTTTAAGTAAAGGGCAGTCCAGTATCAGCCTAGTTAAAGTGCGTTAAATAACCTTCTTACCTCCCATTTTCCTCTACATCCTCTACACCGCATTTAGCTCTACAGATAGTTCCCTAGGCCTTTCTGCGATTCCTTCATCGATTCTTCAATCTTCTCTGCAGTTGAGTTTACTCGATCCTCGGAGAAATCGTGCTGATCCACCAGCACCTCAACTATCTGGTCTCTGTCAGGACTTCCGAACTCGAAATCGACGCTCTCATCTATAGGCGGATCCATAAAGAACTCAAGTATGCTATGAGGATCGTTCTCTGGCTCCCAGTCCGCAAGCTTTTCATGCCCAAGCAGATCTTCAAAGCTATCATGCTCCTCTACAAGATCTATAGCTGTCTTAGGCCCTATACCCTTTACTCCACCAGGATCGAAGTCCGTTCCAATCATTATAGCAATCCATATAAGCTTCTCTCTACCTATACCTAGCTGTTCCAGCGCTTCTTCCGACTCTATCTTTTCAGGCACCACCTTCCTGTACTTCTTTTTACCTGGCACCTTTCTCTTCCCTGTTATTGTAAGGTTCCTTACAAGCCTGTCCGCTCCAAACAGGATCGAATCCCAGTCCTGCCCACCTACGGCCCAGATCATTCCTCTGCTACTCATCCATGCTGCCTGCGCCTCACCTTCACTTGGTGCCTGTATATAAGGAACACCCATGGCATCCAGAAGTTTTTTAGACTCCACTACCATGTCCTCAGTAAGCCTCGAGCTCTGAGTAGCTTTTTTGTATGCTTTTTTCATCTTTCCTTCCTTCTTTAGCTGCTTCCATTCCTCTCTAGCCTTTTCCCTCTTCTTCCTCCTCTCTTTTGCCTCTTTAGACTTCAGTTCTGGCGCCTCACCGTCAAAGATATACAAGGGCTTTATGTTCTTCCTAAGGAGCTTTCCAGTCCTGTAGAAAAGGCCGGAGAGGTGAGAAGTGACCTGACCGCTTGAATCCTTTAATGGAGTGCCATCCCTCTGCCTTATAATTGAAAGAAACTGGTAGAGAGTGTTCATGGCGTCTATACCTATCTTCCGATCGTTCATCTCCTTGAAGCTAATCTCCTCCGTCTCTATAAGATCTCCAAGATCGGACCCCACTTTATCCTCCTCCTATCTATCCCGCTTTCAGTCCGGAATACTTAAATCTTAAGATGGAAAGTTGACATGAGGTAGGAAAATTGTGCGCCGGTGGTCCAGTGGCTAAAACTCATCCGAGTTTAAGCCTAGAATGAAATCTTCGATTTCATGAGCTTGCGAAATGTTGTTTCGCTCGATCGAATGAAATCTTCGATTTCATGAGTGGCTAAGACTCGCGCTTGCCAACCAACTGCCATAGCAGTTGGCAGTATGGCCCGCCTCCGACGGGCGCTCAGCACAGCTGAGTAATGTATTTCCAACTGCGGGTGGCAGAAAAAGGGCAAATTGCGCGCGACCCGGGTTCAACTCCCGGCCGGCGCAATCACGTTACGCTGTGATGACGCAATGACCGGTTCGCATGGCGAACCGATCGGTGGCCCGACGCTAGATCGCGTGGTTTTTTTTAAGAACGCAGTGCGGCGCACTTCCCTGGCGGTCAGTGCTCTAACAGCATTCTACTGGAGTAGAGATGCTGTGCGGCGCACTTCACAAACCGTTCAGTGCTTAACTTGCTTTCTCAGAGAGAAACCAAGAGGCCGCATCGAACTTTCCGTTCGATGCTCGACTCAGCAAATCAAAGATTTGCTTCGATCCTTTCAGCTTCTTAGTGGAAGCTGAAAGAGGAAACTCCCAAGAAAGAGTTTCCGAAGCGCATCGTTCCCTTCAGGAACGAATGCTTGAACAGCGTTTCAAATAAACGCTGTGAAGTGAAATCCCACAGGGATTTCATAGAGCTCCTCGTTCTCTTCGAGAACGGGAGAGGGCGCATTTCCAAACTGTTCGTTTCTTCTTTTCCAAACTTAGAGAACCTTTACCACATTTATTCCCAGGTTGAGTTAAATGCTTCTTTGCAGTTTGTGCAGCAGAATCCTATCGTCTCTCCCCTGTGCTGTGTGCTTGCAGGAGGATTTTCTGGATCGATTTCCTTCCCGCTTACCGGACAGCTCGAGTTGACCACGACCATATCTAATCATTCTCCTGACAGATTTTAAATGTGTGCTGTAAGCTATCTCTGTTCCTCATGAGTTGCTGTCCGCATCGGCACAGTGCCTGCAGCAGTACACCTTCCCGTTCCGATTTACGCCTCCTTCGTAGATCTTGCAGTCACAGTGGCTGCATTCTTCAATACTTCCTTCGACCGCGGCTGATAGCATCGTCCCGAGCGAGGAGATCTGGTCGGCGGCGAACCTATCGCCCTCGTCCGTGAGCGTGTACACCGTTTTACCGCGATCTCCTTCGGTTTCCG
>JAXINT010000054.1:0-5588 GCA_034190605.1 Asbonarchaeaceae archaeon (SeqCode)
TCAGAGGACATAGAGGATGTTGCGGATAGAGGTGAGCTTGAGGAGATTTCAGGAGTTGGGGCGGCGCTTGCAGAGAAGATAAGAGAATACCTGGAGACAGGAACTATTGAATACTACCAGAAACTGAAGGAAGAGCTTCCTGTAGATATAGAGGCGCTTACAAGGGTTGAAGGAGTAGGTCCAAAAACTGTAAAGAAGCTTTATAAGGAGCTCGGTATAGAGGATCTAGAAGACCTTGAGGAAGCTGCAGAGGAAGGTAAAATAGCAGCTATTGAGGGCTTTGGGGAGAAGACAGAGGAAAACATACTTGACCATATAGGCCTTGCCAAGAAAAGTCAGGAAAGAATGATTCTGGGAGAAGCAGTTCCTATAGCAAGAGAGATAGTGCAGAGACTGGAGGAAACAGGAGAATTAAACAGATTGGAGGTGGCAGGTTCCTATAGGAGGAGGAAGCCTACAGTTGGAGACCTGGACATACTTGCAACTGCAGAGGATCCGGAAAAGGCCATGGAAGAGTTTGTAAGTCTTGAAGGAGTTAAAGAAGTCCTGAATAAAGGTGATACAAAATCTTCAGTGGTGCTGTTCAACGGTCTACAGGTTGATCTAAGGATTGTGGAGGAAGACAGCTATGGGTCAGCTCTTCAGTACTTCACGGGGTCGAAGGACCACAACATAGTTATGAGGAGTAGAGCCGTGGACAGGGGCTTGAAGCTGAATGAATACGGACTTTTTGATGGGGAGGACAGAGTTGCAGGAGAAAAAGAGGGACAGATATACGAGAAACTCGGGCTTTCATGGATAGAGCCTGAACTGAGGGAGAACACTGGAGAGATAGAAGAGGCAGGAAAAGACCAGCTTCCGGAACTAGTTGAAAGGAAAGATCTGAAGGGAGATCTGCAGATGCATACAGAGGCAAGCGATGGCTCCAGTTCTATAAAGGATATGGCTGAGAAGGCGGAAGAGATGGGCTATGAGTATATACTTATAACGGATCACGGGCCAGAGCTGGATATAGCTGGAGGGCTAGGGCTGGAGGAGTTCAAGGAGCAGAAGGAGAGGATAGAGGAGCTGAACGGGGACATGGATATCGAGATCCTGCACGGAGCAGAGCTGGATGTAACTGAAGAAGGGCTTTCCTTTACACCAGAGCAGTGTGAGATGTTTGACTTGCTCCTGGCTGCAGTGCATATAAAGCCTGAAAATCCTACGGAGAGCATCATTGAGGTTTTTGAAGAGTATCCTGTTGACATATTTGGACATCCTCTGAACAGAAAGCTTAACGAGAGAGAACCTCTTGATCTGGATCTGGACAGGGTTGTTAAAAAGGCGGAAGAGGAAAATATAGCTATAGAGATAAATGCGCAGCCAAGGAGACTGGACCTACCTTGGAACCTTGTAAAGAAGTATCGGGAAAAAGTGAAGTTCGTTATATCCACAGATGCTCATTCTCCCTCAGAACTTGACCTGGTTAACTTTGGAGTCTGGCAGGCAAGGAAAGGCTGGTGCAGCAGTGATAACATTCTTAACACCAGTAGCCTAGAGGAAGTGAAGGCACACTTTGATTGAACTCTCTTATCCTTGTCGGCGCCATCCAAGAAGGCGAGAATCGGACCGAAGCTTTATAATGGAGCGTCCACAACTAGTTTAACGGAGGTGAAAAATTATGGCAGAACTACCACTCGCACCTTTGAAGAGAATCCTCAAGCGTGCCGGCGGTGAAAGAGTTTCCGACAAGGCCGCTGAAGCTCTGCGTGATGAGATCGAAGACAGAGCACTGGAGCTTTCTAAGAGCGCCAAGAAGCACGCAAAGCACGCAAAGAGGAAGACAATTCAGAGAGAAGATGTGCGAGCTGCAAACAGGAGATAATTCCTGTTGAAGGCCCACATTAAAGTTTTTCTCTTTTTTATTTTTTATTATTTTTTATTTTTCAAGGATTTCGGGCGGCATGAAAGAATTGAATGTACGAGGTGAAATTCAATGGGTTTCCTGGACAAGATTATTGGAGAAAAAGAAGAGGTCGAACTAAGCCCGGAGCAGGTTGATAGGTCAAGGAGGAGAAAGAGCAGGAATATAAAGGAGAACGATAGAGGAGAAGTGGAACTGAATGACAACAGTGAGAGAGAAAGTAGTAGTTCAGACAGCAGCGGTTCCTTTCTACCAGGCATGCCTGTAAATCCTGACAACGACTCGGGCGATTCAGACAGCTCCAGCAGAGGCAGTAAATCCAGAAGCAAGAGTCGTAGCAGTAAAACAAGGAGAGGAAAGAAAAGAAGAGGTTCGGGAAGTAGTTCTACCAGTTCCAGGAGCTCCAGGAAGTACAGTTCAGGTGATAGAGATCTCGAGGACAAGCTTGACAAGGTGGTGGAGCAGAACGAAAGGATAATAGAGCTCCTAAGAAAGATCTCCAAGTCCTATAACTAGCCTGTGGGAGTCCATCCGCGTTCTTCGAGAGCAGATATCTCGCAGCCGTTCTTTGCATTGTATGTGAAACTCTCGTCATCAGGACAGCTCATCTCCATGATCTGCTGAGTGCATACCTGTCCTTCAGCAGCCTCTTGAGCCGCCGATACATCTTCTTCACACATCTCTGTAGGAGATAGATCTGAAGATGGTGCTGTACATCCTGCAAGTACCATTGCAACCAACAGAGACATAGTCACTATACATCTCTTGGAATACATTTTCAAGCCACATGTCATGTTGAGGGCTCTACAGTAAAAAGTTTTGCGGGAGTTAAAGGAGACAGGTGGGAGATAATGGGAAACCTTGCAACATTGGTACATGGGCTGGAGGAGCAGGGGTTCGGTGTTGAGGAAGAAGATAAAGAGGGTGGGAAAACAGGGATTATCGCATATAGAGATGTAGGGGGACGGATGAAGAAGTTTAGGGCAACTTATTTCTCAGGAACGCATCACATAAAGCCGTGGATCGAGGCAGAGCTCCTTTTCGATGTTGATCCTTTCAGCGAAGAAGTGCAACAGATTTTTGATACCTTTTCAGAGGTCCTGGAGCCCGGGAGCCACTTAATGGTGCGCTATAGTAGCCAGGATCTTACTGCAAAGGCGTTGAATGTAGGAGTTCCAGCGCCCGCAACACCTATAGGCTTCCTGATGTGGAAGGCAGGTTTCAGGTGGTACAAGGACTGGTATATTTCCGAAGGCTGGAAGGAAGGTGGGCAGAAGCTCCAGGCCAACCTACCTCTTAATGAAGAGGTCAGAGAAGAGCGCGAGGAAGAGGCTAGGGAAGAGCTGGAGGAGTTTCTGGGAGGGGAAGCGGAGCACGAGACATGCAGAAGATTAGCTGAGAACCTCTTGGAATCAATCTAGAGATAACTCTATGCCTTGTAACGGCCATCATATCCTTCCTCAACTTCCTCTATCTCTAAAAAAGCGAGCTGGCAGACACGGGCATTTTCCTTTATCTCTATGCCTTCCGGGTTCTCCACCTTGAGGAGGAACTCGGCCGTTCCCTCGAATCCTGCCTCCCAGAAGCCGTTGGCTATGAATGCGCCCATGCGTAGCAGGGAGCTCCTCGGATCGGATATGCCGACAAGGTCGTTGGGTATCTCCACCCTCTCGTTGGTCACTACCTTGTAGGCGCCGGGCCCAAGTTTCCACCAGCCATAGTCGTCCCCGGGGTCCTTCTTCTCGGGCTGTATCGGTTCCGTGTCGGGTATCTCGCGCTCGGAGTTGGAGAAATCGAGCCTTCCAGGGCCCTGGAACTCGTGTATCTCTCCAGCCGTCAGGTCGAAGCCGTTAGGGGTCAGCTGGGTGTCCAGGTGAGGGTAGTTGGTTATCAGGCCCTCTTCTTCTATCCGTTGCCTGAGCTGTTCGCGGTTCAACCACATATCATATAGGATGGTAGCACAGATTTTTAAATCAAGGACACCATACTCATATAGAGATGGTAGCACAGATTTTTAAATAAAGGATACCATACAAGGCTCAATAGGATGGACGAGGAAGATGATAGAAATGGATAGATACAAGGTTGTAACTGTGACTGCGGTTGCCCTGATGTTTCTAGCAGCGCTGCCTGTAGCAGTAGCTCAAGAAGATCTGAGTGGAGATGCTAAGGTTATAAACACTGGAGAAATAGCTAATAGTGATGTTGATACAGCGATACTTGCGTCTGTTGAGAACTATCCTGACGCGCTCGTTTCTTCATCCGCCGCTTCAAAGCTAGGTCTTCCGCTTCTACTTACCGAGAAGAAGGAGGTGGAGGACAGGACAGTCAGGGCGCTGGAGAAATACGGTCCTGACAGGATCGTTCTTGTAGGAGGTACTTCAGTTATAGGTGAAGGAGTGGAGCAGTTCCTCAGGGACAAAGGTTACAGCGTTACAAGGCTGTGGGGAGCAACTAGATACGGGACGGCTGTAGAGGTAGCGGACTACTTCTGGCCTGAAGGAGCTGATTCAGCGGTGATAGTTGAGAACAGTCCTTCAGACCGTAACGGGCAGGTACTTGCCTCTGCAAAGGAGCTAGCCAGGCAAGAGAAAGTACCCGTGTTTCTCGCGCCTTCAGAGAAGATACCTGTATCTGTAATCCTGAAACTTGAGGATTTGGGTGCTGGAGAAGTCACTTTTGTAGGTAAAGAACTTTCGGAAGAGGCTAAGTCCCAGCTATCAAGTATTGGAGTGTCTGTAAACACTATATCCGCAGACACGGATGAATCCCTCAGCAAGGAGGTTAAAAGAGCTTTAGGTAAAGATGTTAACTCTTCAGAGGAATTAAAAATTGTGGCTTCTGCCGACTTCAGGCACTCAATAGCTGCAGCCCCTTCAATCGCATCGTCCACATATCATATAGGAAACACCGAAGATATAGGTGCGGCAGTGGAGTTTGTGAACGAGAAGGGAATAACAAGGATAGATGTCGTTGGAAGGCCAGGGCTTGCAGCAGAGGCGGCGGAACGTCTCCGAAGTGAGACCGAAGCAGAGGTAGAGGTGCGAGGTTTCAGACCCAGGAATGCGCACAGATTTGCTGCAAACACTTCTTCAGATATAGCAGAAGAGATCAAAAAACTACATGTGAAAAGAGAGAGGGAATGGAAGTCTGAGCTAGATAAGAGGGAGGAAAGGCTTAGGGATAGTGCAAACAAGTCAATAAAAAGAGCTGAAGAAAGGCTTGAACTGATTAATGCCTCTATTAAGGTCGAGAGGATACTTGAGGTAGCAAGGGAGGAATACAATGAGGGAGATTATCTTAAAGCGGTAAGGAAGGCTCAGGAAGCAGTTTTGAGCGGTAAGGATGGAAGATGGAAGGAGGTAAAGAAGGATCAGGACAGACTTAGAGAAGAGCTGGAAGAAGAGCAGGAGAGCCTCAAGGAGGCAGTCGAAGAACTCAAGGACTTTAACAGGGAGTTCTCAGAGGAAGTGAGGAAATCCTCGGAGAAAGAGAAGCTGGAAGTTATAAGCGAACTACATACAAAGAGGAGGAAAAAGGTCAGGGAGACTGTGGATCGAGCTGTGGAGAAAGGAAGGAAAGGCGGTATAGCTGAAAAGGTTGAAGAGGCAAGGAGGGAGGTTGAAAGAGAGGTTGAGGAGGAGACCGGGTACCGGGTGGGCGCGGTGCCGCCGGTCGGCAC
>JAXINT010000054.1:5598-5982 GCA_034190605.1 Asbonarchaeaceae archaeon (SeqCode)
TGAAAGAGAGGTTGAGATCGAGATAGAATCGGAAGAGGTTGACACCCCCGCAAAGGTAAGGAGATTAGCTAAAAGACTCACAATAAAGCTTGAGAACGCTGGAGGAGTATATGAGATAAGTGTGAGAGCTGGTAAGGAGGACGGAGAAGGTGTGGCAAGGTCTAAAGTTGAAGCAGGAAGCCTCAACAGCAGGCAGAAGGCGATAGTTGAGAACCTGAAGAGGTCTGCAAGAAGGAGGGTCCGGTCCTCAGCCAGCAGGGATGCGGAGATAGAGATCAGGATCAAGGTGGAGAGCAGGGAGGAGCAGGAGAAGAGAGAGAAGAAAGAAAAGGAGAAAGAGAGAAGAGAGAAAAAAGAAAAGAAAGAACGGGAGAAGGAAGAGAG
>JAXINT010000131.1:0-5856 GCA_034190605.1 Asbonarchaeaceae archaeon (SeqCode)
AGACAGCGATTCAGGGTTTATAGGCGACCCCACCGAGATGGCGCTTCTTATCTCTGCGGACAAGGCAGGTATAGAGGTAGAGGAAGAAAGGGTTAGGGAGATACCGTTTTCATCTGACAGGAAGCGCATGACTGTCATAACAGAGAATGATGGATACACCGCATGGATGAAGGGAGCTCCCGAGACCGTTCTGGATAGATGTGACAGGATCCTGATAGATGGAGAAGAAAGAGAACTCACGCGCGAAATCAGGGATGCGATAACAAACAGGAACAGCGAGTTTGCAGGAGAAGCTCTAAGAGTTCTGGGACTGGCCTATAGAGAGGTCAAGAATCCCGAATCAGATGACAGCGATGTGGAGGATAATATGGTGTTTCTCGGGCTCCAGGGTATGATAGATCCTCCGAGAGAGGAGGTTAAAGAAGCTGTCCAGGACTGCAGGGATGCGGGTATCAGGGTGATCATGGCTACAGGAGACAACATAGAGACAGCAAAAGCCGTTGGGGAGCAGATCGGGTTCGATCCAGAAGGAGCGCTCACAGGTAAAGAGATAGAGGGTATGAGCGATGAGGAGCTGGAGGAAAAGGCGAGAGAAGTGGAGATATTTGCAAGGGTCTCTCCCTCACACAAGGTAAGGATTCTGGAAGCGCTGAAGGCAAACGGCCACAGGGTAGCGATGACAGGAGACGGTGTGAACGATGCTCCAGCACTTAAGGACTCGGACGTGGGTGTTGCCATGGGGGTGAGAGGCACAGACGTAGCTCAGCAGGCATCGGACATGGTTCTTCAGGATGACAACTTTGTAACAATAAGGGATGCGATAGCGGAAGGTAGAGGTATATTCGACAACATAAGGAAGTTCGTGAACTACCTCCTATCAGCTAACGCCGGAGAGGTCCTTGTGGTGTTCTTCGGCGTGCTTATAGGCAGCCTGATGTTCCCCGAAGTTTTCTCGGGCGGTTCAAAGGCGCTTATACTTACACCTGTAATGCTGCTGTGGATTAACCTGGTTACCGACGGTCTTCCAGCTCTTGCCCTGGGAGCCGATCCTAAATCTGAAGGGATCATGGACAGAAGCCCGCGTGGAAAGGATGAATCGGTTATAAGCGGCCATATTATGGGTTCTATAATAGGGATAGGGGTTATAATGGCTGTGACACTGCTCCCTGCGTTCTTCACCAGTATAGGTGGTGGATCGCTTATACAGGCGCAGACAGTTCTGTTTACCGCCATGGTTGTGTTTGAGATGGTTAGAATCCAGCTTATAAGGCAGCGGTACGACCAGAGTATCTTCTCCAATCTGTGGCTACTTGTTGCGGTCCTGGCCAGCCTCATTATGCAGCTGGTGGTGGTCTATACTCCTATAAACCGGTTCTTCGAAGTTGTGCCGCTAGATCTGGGCGCATGGAGCTATATAGCAGTCTCCTTTGCTGGCTTCGTGGTTCTGGCGGTTGTGCTGGAGAAGTTTTTGGACCGGGTTTTTGACAGTTAGAAGGTCTGGAGGCGATAAAATGGGAGACGAATACTATGTTTGTCCGGAGTGCGGGTACAAGCAGAAGTCAGAGGCGGAGAAAAGGATTAAGTGCCATAGGTGTAAGAAGAGCTACAAGAGGCGGACCGCAAAGACTGCGGAAAAGAAGCCGGACCAGGAGAAAGGCAAGGGTTTCTTCCAGTACAGTTCTGAAGGAGGATAGAAACGAACTCAAACATACTTAAAAATTAGTTCTTTAGTAGGGCTAGGTATTGAGCATGGACATAGATAGCTCTGTTTCAGAGGGTTCATATAGTAATGGAGATGGTCTGGGAGAGTTTGGAAGCTATTCAGAAAGAGGTGGACTAACAGGTTTTGGGACCAGGATCTTGAACTATGCGCTGGCATTGCCTCTAGTTATGGGAGGGCTGTTTGGAGGAGAGTATAGATCAGAGACCGTTCAGGAGCTTTTATCTAAGTCTGAAACAGGACAAGTCTCTGAAACCACCTCTGGATCAAAATCCGATCCTGGAAATGAATCACTATCCAAGGACTTCTCAAAACCTCCTTCAGTAGAGGATCTAAAAGATGTCCTGGAGAGTTCTCCTGAAGACAGAGATATACAGGTTCCTAAACCCGAATATGGACTACCTGAGGAATCTGATGGTGGGAGGGAAAGTGGAAGTAACAGCGAGGTTCATGGCAATCATAGTAACGTCCATAACGCCCTGAAGCTGTGGGGTGCAGGCAAGGAGTTACAGAAGATCTATTCAAGGGACAACGACCCGGAAGAGGAAGACGGTGACGAGCTGGTGGTGGCGTTGATGCACGGCTGTAGCCATCTAGAATATTCCGGTGACAAACTATCATCCGACCTGGAGGGTACTAAAGGAATAGCTTTCTTTGCCCGAGGAGAAGAAAAAGATATAGTCAAAGCCTATAAATGCATGGTCGGGTACAGCAGTTTATCTGGAGAAAAAGAGCTTAGGGACAAAGGCAGTCTCTACAAGAGAGAGGTGGACGGAAGAATACAGTACCTCTTAAGCAAAGGAACTCCGTACGACCAGAACAGAGAGCAAACACTTCTTGCACCTACAGAAGACGGAGACTATACCGTGAGGCATTATAATCGAGGTGTACCTGTAGGAGATGGAAAAAGCTCGGAAGAAAGGCTGTACAAATCCGAATTCGAGGAGTTAGAAGATATAAGAGATTTAGTAGAATTGATAATGTTTTTAGAGGATTAACTGTATTACCGGTTCTCTCGATCTCTACTGTGGCGGTGCTGATAAAAAGTTTTCCGTACAAGAACTGAGGTAAGGATGAGAAAGGGAAAAGTTGAAATTGGGGAGAAAGAGCTGGATCTTGAGACTACCTTGGAAGTTGGTCAGACCTTCTCCTGGCACAAGACCAGCGGAGAAAACCTCTACACTGGAGAGGGAGACAGGTATTATACTACCAAAAACGGTAATGTACTGGTTCTGTGGCAGGAAGGCGGGGATCTGCATTACAAGGCTGCCGGAGGCATGGAGAAAGAGATGGAGAACAGGTTGAGGCTACATGAGAGTCTTGGAGAGATACATTCAGATCTCAAAGGTGAGGACAGACATCTGGATCAGGCGCTTGAAAGGTACCGAGGTCTAAGAATTGTAAAAGACGACTTCTTTCCCTGCCTTATTTCCTATCTCTGCAGTCCACAGATGCGGATTCCACGGATCAAGAAGATGTTTGACAGTATAGCTGAGAAGTATGGGAAAAAGGTGGAGTTCAACGGAAAGACCTTCCTACAGTTCCCAGAGGTACAACAGCTTGCTGAAGCTTCAGAGGAGGATCTAAGAGAGCTGGGTATCGGCTACAGGGCAAAATACATTGTTAACAGCGTGGAGCAGATTATGAAAGGAGAGGTAGATCCTGAAGACATGGAGAACATGGATTACAAGGATGCGCACCAGGAGATACAGAAGCTTTACGGGGTGGGAGACAAGGTCGCGGACTGCGTTTTGCTTTTTGGGCTGGGGCACCTACAGGCGTTTCCTATAGATACATGGATAAGGAAGACCGTTGAACAGCATTATCCTGAGAGACATTCAGACAGCTACATGGAGATCGGTGACAGCTTCAGAGAGTGGTTCGGAGATCATGTAGGGTATGCGCAGGAATATCTTTTCCATCACATGCGGAAAAAGGAGTCAGCATGAACTCTGATCTTAATATTTATGTAGGATAACCCTGTACAGCCTGCCCTTTACCTGTTCTGTCATGTCTATCTTGAATCCTTCTATCTCCGCCCTATTGATTGTCAGAGAATTGCTGCCTGAAGGTAGATTAAAGTCCATCTCCTTGTCCATATCAATCCTGATCAGATAGTCCTCGGGATAGTCGTCTGGCATGTATAACTTTTCCCTGTCCTCCGGAATATCTCCTGAAGGATGTGTTGCAGCCCTGTATTCCTCAGGTATGTACAGTTCATCCTTGTCATCCGGGACATATCCTGGAGGTGGTGTAGAAGTTCTGTGGAGGCTGTCCCCGCGGATATCCATGTATCTCCAGTCCTCTCGATTGTTCAGGTCAAGGCTTGATCCCTGAACGAAGTCATAGATAGCCTTGCGGTCAGCATCATCGTGGTGCTTGGTAGTGTCCAGGACTACGTCGAAAAACCTTTCATTTTGGGTCATTTCTACTCTTGCTGGAAGTCTTTCCTAATGGTTAAAACCTTTTCGGTGTCCTCTATAGAAGGATTACATGCTTTGAGGGATAGACTATTTAAGAGTTATCCTTCTAAAGAATGTGTTGCTGACGGCCATAGAGAGGGGGCAACACCTGTACCCATCCCGAACACAGAAGTAAAGTCCCTAATCGATCTGGACAGTACTGCCGGAAGGCGGGAGATCCAGGACGCTGTCAGCGCTTTCCAAACAAAAAAGGTTATTCAGGAGTATCTACATTTCTTTGCAAGGTTCTGTTGATACCGAAGAGATTTATACACGGAACTCCATTTTAGGGATTGGAATGGTAGAGAGACACTCAAAGAGCTGGGATATCAACATTCTTGACAAGGTCCTGAAGGCAATCTATCCTGACTGGGACCTACATGACCAAAGAGCACAGGTGTATCTGAAATCACTCCACAGAGATCTAGGAGGTTTTATGCGCAGCCTGGAAGTAGAATTGGAGCGTTTGGACAGTAAAGATAGCGGTGAAGAAGGTACAGAGGAGGATAAAATATTTTTAGAAAGCTTTGATGAGTTAATGAGTCTTAGATACGAGGATGAGGGAGAGTATGCTATATCAGACATGGAAGCGGTGTATTCTGATGGAGAATCAAGGGTCGAGTTCAACTTCCTGAATCTCTGTTATAATCGAGATGTTCCAGAGGAGGATCACCCTTTCAAACTGGAGGCTGATAGGGGTTCGGATCTCTACGAGAGAGCCAAGAGGAGTCTTGACTTTAGATACAGGATCAGGTTTTGATCTATGTAGCTGGATAGTTACGGAAAACCTACTTAAATCTATCCTCTAAAAAATCGTTTCAGCCCCTGGCATGTAAGCCGACCTGGTGTAGCTCGGCCCATCATACCACCCTGTCACGGTGGTGACGCGGGTTCAAATCCCGCGGTCGGCGTGGCGCCTTATTTCTTCGCATCCTGTAACACGAGCCCTTTAAAAGGGTTCGCAGAGCAGGTAAAAGCATGAAGGACATCCACAACTACAACGACAAGACAAAAAAGGCGCTGGACAACATTTTGACTTCAAACCAAGTATTAGATGACAATAAAGAGGACATCAAGGAGTTCTTACGCTATCTAGAGGACAGAGAACTGAGCGCTTCTCGGAAAATGAGGTACCTTCAGAGCGCCAAACAGGTGATGGAATACAACGATTTCAGACTGAAAGGTGCATCGGAGGAGAAGGTCCGGGAACTACATAGACAGATACAGAGATCCGCATACTACCACAAGGATTACAGCCCGAACACCAAGGCGGAGTACAAGAAGTTCCTGCGCACTTACTATAAGTGGGCTAACGGTGGTCAGGAGGTGCCGGACAAGGCCGACTTCATCAAGCTCACGGTGAAGGAGTCGGTCAAGGACCGGACCAACTTGCCGAAGCCCAGAGATATCAAACTGATGTGTCAGAAGCTCATGTCTCTCAGGGATAAAGCGCTACTGTTGACACACTGGGAGCTGGGCTCCAGGATAGGGGAGACACTCAATTTAAAGGTCGGTGACTATTACGAGAAGAACGGTGTCAAATATCTATATGTGACCGGGAACAAGACCTCCCACAACCGTGAGGCAAGAGTTATACTCTCCGAACCAGCTATAGACCGGTGGCTTGAGAAGGAGCACCCAAAACCCGGAGACGATGATGCCTACCTGTTCTGT
>JAXINT010000159.1:0-1617 GCA_034190605.1 Asbonarchaeaceae archaeon (SeqCode)
CTACACCTGTCAACAAGAATAACCTAAACAACCTGCTGGAATCTCGTTCCTTAAGGTGCTTTAAAGAATCCATTTTCTAAAAAACTTTAATATGCCTCCAGTTCTAAAGAAGGTATTAAGGAGAAAATAGTTAGATGAAATATAGAAAAACAATGAAGATTTTGTATGGCTCCAAGAAGATAGCACTCCTAATATTGATCGGTGTAGCACTCCTGCTCGCCGGATGTACCGGACAGGATGGAAGAACCGGGAGCGCCGGGAAGGGAGAGATAAAGGTGTATGTCAGCGGGGTTTCAGGGAATGTGGGAGAGTTTGATGCGCTGAAGGTGAATGTATCAAGTGTTCAGCTTCTTGGAAGTACGGGTCCGGTTGAGACCGTTCGCATAGATACTAAAAGCGTGGATCTGACTGAGGCGGGAGAGGAAGCGCTCTTGCTGGGTTCTATAGACGTGGAGGCGATGAACTATTCCGGAGTTGCGCTGGAGGTGACAGGTCTGAGCGCTTCTGTCGGAGGAGAGAAGAGGTCCGTTATCATGACAAACAACATGTTGAAGCTTCAGAAGTCTCTGCCTATAGAGGTTGGAGGTAGTATTGTCTTCGACATACAGCCCGTGGAGATCGAAGGAACGGAGAAATACACCCTTCTACCGGTACCGGAAAACAGTGGAGTCCACGGAGAGGACACCGAGATAGCGCTTCCGGGATAAAAACAGTGGAAAAGCCACGGATAAGGCAACATTTAAAGACCTGCGCTTACAAACAATTGGGACAGACATGGTAAACGGAAAAAAGACGCAGATAATTCGTTCACTCTTGATCGCGTTGGTAGCTGTTACAGGAGTTCTCATAGGTTCTGCTACAGCTTCAGCCGCACAGAACGCTACTTCAAAGCTGGAGCCAGGCATACAGTTTACTAAAAGCCATTTCAGGAAAGGCGGTAGCGTGGAGCTTCGGTATCAGGTTGATCCAGATCAGGACTACGAGGTGGAATGGAAGGTCCAAGGAGTCACGGTTGGAACCACTGACCTGGAAGGAAACAACGGGACAATACAGAAGGATATAGACCGGGAAGGACCTGTTAAAGCAGTTCTCCACCGCCTGGTTGAGAAAACCTACACAAAGACGGTTAAGAAGAAATACACCTACACCGATTGCAACCGTAGAAGAAGGGCTGGATGCGTCACGAGAACGGAATATAGGGATGTGCAGGTGGACTACACCAAGAACGAGAGGATAAAGGAGGATACCGCAAATGCTCTTGTAGTAGATAGAAACAAGATAGGTACTATCTTTCTGGATCAGGAGAGCTACGAGATCGGGGCTGACGCCAAGCTCCATTACAGACTCAAGGAGAGTGACAAGTTCAAGGTGGTCTTCTTCAAGACAAAGGGTGAACAGTTCGGGAAAGAGGACCAGTTCAACAGCAAGACAATCTCCGGAGACAGGAAGAACGGAACCATAGAGATACCTATAGGAGGAGTGAGGCCAGGAAGGATAAGGATGGAGCTGTTCCTTGTAAGGTCCGGATCAGGAGATATAATACTAGACAACTCGGAGGCCAACATAACCGCCGACACCATACACTTCCCCAAGGACAAGTACGAGATGAGTAGAGGA
>JAXINT010000159.1:1627-5754 GCA_034190605.1 Asbonarchaeaceae archaeon (SeqCode)
GCTTACAGTCAGGTACGCGCTGAACAACGAGTGCGACAACTGCAAGATAAAGTGGTACACTTCAGAAGGAGATGAAGACGGGCAGAACAGCCTGGGAGAAGGCGCCACCTCTGGAACGGCATCCCACAGGTTCGTGGAGCCCGGCATAGTTAAAGCGGAGCTCATAAAGGGAAGCGAAGTTCTTGACACGGCAGAGGCAAGGATAAAGAACAGGATAGGAAGAATCGTATTTACCAAAGGCGTCTACAAGAAGCACGAGCCTGCAAAAGCGCAGGTATTCATAAACAGCGATGGAAGGTACAGGGTTGACTGGTACCGAGAGGGTAGCAAAGTGGGAGAGACAACCGTTACCGAGAGCAGGGTGAACAAGAGCTTCCGGTTCAAGAAGTCGGGTAATATAGAGGCCAGGCTAATGCTGGATAGAGGTGAAAACAGGCAGGATATAAAGATAGCGACAACCGAGTCCGAGGTCTCGGACAAGACCCACAGGTCAAAGGTGCCTGAGGGAGCAGAAACCCACATCTTCTTCGAGGAGAAGAGACACGATGCAGGAGAGCTGATAGAACTGAACTACAGGATAAAAAACGACAACATGTACGCCGTGGACTGGTCCATAAACGGGAAGAAGGTGGATCGTGACGAAATACTTCCAGGAGACAGGAGAGGAAAGGTAGCAAGAAGGTTTGATAGATCCGGAGATCTGAAGGCGGAGATTAAGATGATCAAGACTGCTGAAGAGCTGGAGGAGAACTCAATCAAGATAACCCTGTCAAAGGGCTGGAACCTGCTTTCCTCACCTGTCGGGGTGAACTTCGAAGCTATAAAGAACGACTGCGACACGAAACCATTCCAGAACTTCCACACCTGGTACTTCAGGGAAGGCGGATGGAAGCACGCGCAGACACTTAATCCTGCAACCGGCTATTTTGTTTTTAGTACTAGTTCCTGCACCGCGAGGATAGAAGAACCCTACCAGAGCCGGGTAGAACCAGATACAGAGCTTTCAGAGGGCTGGAACACGGTATCTGTAACTAGAGAAGTATCTATCTCCAAGGTGAAAGGAAACTGCAGGTTTGAGGAATTCAACGGCCACAAGCTCTGGCACTACAACGGACAGAGCTGGGAAAACCCGGGAATAGACGAGAAGCTGAATCCTTCCAAGGGATACTATGTAAAGGCTCAGGGAGCTTGCGACCTGGGAATAAGGCCGGACAGAGGACCTGCTCCAGAGCCGCCACTGCCAGAGGCAAAGCAGGCATCAAGCGCAGATCAGTGCATAAAGGTGCAGAAAGGAGCCTGTAGATGTTCTGAGGGAGGAAGGTCCATGGCTATAAACCAGGAATACAAGGAGGAATGGGAAAACTACATTAATAAGCGGAAGGAATACAGGGGTAGGGCATGTTCACAGGTTTACAGGTGTAGACAGACAGAGTTCGTGATAGAGGATGGAAAATGCATGCTGGAGGATAAGTAAAAATGGATAGAAATACCGGTCTTAAGGCACTGGCAGCATTCCTAATCGCTCTGATAGCCCTGATGCCGGTAGCATCTGCAGCAAATCTGAACTCCGCGTTCTCAAAGGTGGAATCGGAAGGAAAGACCCAACAACTTGAGGCGGAAGAAAAGGAAGCAGAGGAATATTCCTGGTACCTGAACGGAGAGCTGATAGAAAAGAGCAGTGAGCCTTCCGCCGAGATAGATCTTCCGGCCTCCGGAACCCATATAGTCGCATTAAGGATTAAAAAAGACGGAGAATACAGCACAACCGCCAAGCTGGTTAAGACAGGTAAGCCTCCAAGCGCCAAGTTCCAGTACAGGCAGGAAGGAGCAGGAAACCTCTTGAGAACTGGTAAAGAAGTTGTGTTTGACGCCACGGCTTCTGAAGATCCTGACCTGGACATAGAAAGCTACAGCTGGAAGCTGGATGGGGAGGAGATAGGTACAGGAGAGGTTCTTGAACATGCTTTTGAGAGCGATGATGCAGGGCTACACAGTCTCAAGCTTATAGTAACGGACAGTCAGGGCAACACTGACTCAGCGACGACACAGCTAAGAGTCTTAGCATCTGAAGATTCTGAATATAAGTCAAAGAAGCCTAAGGCACGGATTGGCCAGGACCCCAGCGACCCGGCAAAGGATGAAACGGTCGTATTTGATGCATCGGACTCATTCGATACTGACAACGGAATATACCTTTACAGGTGGTACGTGAACGGAGATCTGAAGAAAGGCGGTCCAAACGCAACGAGATCAGAGGTGACCTTCTCGTCCGCAGGAAGCTACAGCGTGACACTTGAAGTAGAGGACTACAACCACGACACCTCAAATGTTACCAAGGAGGTCAAGATAACCAAGGAGAGCAAGGTGGTGGACCTGGAATGGAGTCCTAAAGACCCTGGAGCGGAAAAACTGGTCAACTTCACCGGCAGTGTAAAGAACATTGAGGGCAAGGAACTGACAGGGTTAAACTGGTATGTGGAGGACGAAAAGGTGGCTAGTGGATCGGTGTCCAACCCCCAGATTATATTTCCGGAAAGCGGTCTATACAGGGTGAGACTGGAGGCAGTGTACGGTGATGGATCAACCGAATCCGAAGGTGAGACAGTAAACGTGACCTGGTCTCTGGATTCTGCAAATGATCGTTTCCAGGAAGTTGAAGTCGCACCAGTTGCAAGGCTGAATGTAGACCCTGAAAGGCCTGATAAGGGAGAGAATGTGGTTCTGGACGGCACGGACAGTATAGATCCAGACGGAGAGATCTCAAGCTTCACTATAAAGGTTGATAACCGGTTCCTGGGTGCGCAAGACCTCAAGGAAGATACCAGTTTCCAGCTGGAAGGCAGGCATCCTGTAAAACTTACAGTAACCGATGACAGCGGTATATCCACGACCGTATCCAAAAATGTCCTTGTAGGAGTGAAAGACAAGTCGGGAGGACAGCCTCCGGTTGTAAGGCTTTCAGTAGGCCCAAACAATCCCAAGACTTCAGATGTAATTGTAATGGACGGATCAAACAGCTTTGACCCTGATAAGGACATAAAAACCCATCAATGGGATGTTGACGATGACGGAAGCTACGAGTATGATCTTCCAAAGCTCGCTCATAGCTATGATACTGCAGGTTCACACAAGATAACTTTCAGGGTTGAGGACAAGGCCGGACGGGCAGTGACAAAGTCGAAGTTCATATATGTCTCAAAAGGAGTCAACGATCCGGAAAACGAGGATCCTAAGGCGGAGTTCGGCTATAGCCCTTCACCCGTTAGAGTTGCGCAACAGATAAACTTTGACGCAAGATCGGACAGCGGAATGAGCTCTGACCCTGACGGAAGCATATCCAGGTATATATGGTACATAGACGGAGAGAAGAAGGCGGATACCTCGGAGCCAACTCTGGAGCATTCCTTTAAGAAGCCTGGAAACCACCAGGTACTTCTAAAGGTCGTGGACAACGGAGGAGACTCCGATGTAAAGATAGAGAAGTTGAATGTAAAGTCCAGTACTGGAGAAAAGACCACTACAAGGGTTTCAGGAGGAGATACACCGCCAATACCTGGACAGCTGTCTTCCAGCAAGAACCAGGATCTCGCGTACAGGATACAGAAGGGCTGGAACATGATGAGCTCTCCGGGTATAGGAGGGTTCCAGGCCAGTGTTCTGGCCTCGCAGTGCGATCTGCAGAAGACTCAAAGCGGCAAGGTCTTCTCAATGGAAGGAGGAGAGGCTAAAAAGGCATCGATAATAAATCCCGGCAAGGGATACTACATCAAGACAAGGGAGGAATGTATCGTAACGGTCAAGGCCAGAAACCTCATCAAGACAGAAGCGACAGAAGAACTGGAAGAGGGATGGAACACTATATCAACTCCTTATGTAGCGCCTCTAGAAGAGGTCAAGGGAAGCTGCAGTTTTGTAGAGAAGGAAGGAGATACTGTATTCAGGTTTGCAGGTGGAAGCTGGGAGAAGCTTGGAATGGACGACAAGCTCCAGCCTTTCAACGGCTACCTGGTAAAGACAAAAAGCTCCTGCAAGCTATCGTTCGGTAAATGTGGCACCTTAAAGACCGCAAGGACCAGTAACAACAAGGCGGTCATGGGCTTTGATGAGGGCAACCTGTGTGACGGTAC
>JAXINT010000083.1:0-5563 GCA_034190605.1 Asbonarchaeaceae archaeon (SeqCode)
CCTGCGCAGCTCTGCTTCACCTCTCCACCCACATCAATCTTTAGTATGTATAGCTTGTCTGCGTTCGGATGGTCCCTGACTTCTTTGATAGTTGCGGTCCTAAGGTCCATCTTCTGGAAGTCGTCAAAGCTTATCTTGTCCATTTCTTCTTCACCTCCACTTTCTTTACTTCCATTTTCTCCCTCATCTTTAACCTTCTCCTCCAACTCTTTTGAATCTATCTTCTCGAACAGTATCTTTCTCTCTCCAAGTTCCTTTCCTGGTTCTATACTGCTTTTCCGGAGATCCTCAAACCTTGACCCTTCCTCCAGAACAAGCTCCTCCTCGTCTTCTCCAGGATACAGCATGCTCCATATCTTCTCCGCTGCCTCTGGTGTGTATGGATAAAGAGACGCTGCAAGAGTTCTCAGTGAGTCGATACACGCATAGATAACATCTTCCTGCCTCCCTTCATTCTTCCACGGCTCCTGTTCTGCCAGGAACTCATCACCATGCCTTGCGATTTTTACCGCATACTTGAGACCTCTTTTAATGTTCCTCTCATGCTCTACCTCTGTCTCAACCTCCTCCAACAGGTGTTTGACTCTTTCCAGGAACTTTATCGAATGAGGGTCCAGATCTCCTGCCTCAGGTACTTTTCCATCAAACCACTTTTCCGCAAGGCTTAATACCCGGTTAACATAGTTGCCTACAGTGTCGTTTAGCTCTCCGTTTATCTTTGACTCCAGATCCTTCCAGGAGAACTTGCTGTCATGGTTTACAGGCATCACTGAAGCCAGGTAGAATCTCCAGTAGTCGGCTGGAAGTAGTTCAAGCGCCTTCTCTGAGGTCAATCCTGTTCCCCTGGACTTTGAGAACTGGACATCCTTTGAAAGTAGATACTGCTGTATGAACTCGTAGTCCGGCAGATTGTAGCCCTCTTCCTGCCCCAGCAGTATTGCAGGCCAGATAACGGTATGGAATATGGTGTTGTCCTTCCCTATTGAATAGATGGTATCTGCCTTTCCTCCCTGCCAGAAGCTCTTCCAACTCTCCTCCTCTCCCTCACTTTCGAAGTACTGCCTTGTAATACCTATATAGCCTATAGGCGCATCAAACCACACATACAGAACTTTATCCTTGTAGACCTCGTCATCCAGATCTTCAAACTCCTCCGTAGGTACTTCAAATCCCCATTCTATATCTCTAGTTATACAACGATCCTCCAGACCTTCTTCAATGAGGTTCAACACTTCCTGTTTCAGGTTATCGGGTACGGGAGAGTTCTTCTGAAGCCAGTCTAACAGATCCTCCTCAAACTCAGGAAGCTTCAGGAACAGGTTCTTTGTCTGCCTGAACTCTATATCGCTGTATCCACATATAGTGCAGTACGGCCCTATTATCTCCTCTGGCTCAAGAAGTTTGCCACATTTCTGCTCGTCGCACTGGTCTCCTCTTGCCAGGCCTCCACAGTGAGGACATTCTCCCTCTATGTATCTGTCCGGTAGGAATCTCTCGCATTTAAGACAGTATGGGAGGTCCTGCTCTTTCTCTGTAATATATCCGTTCCTGTAAAGGTTCTTGAACATCTCGTGTGTCTGTTCTCTGTTAAACCGGGTATGTGTCCTTCCGTAAAGGCTGAAATCCATGTTGAATCCTTTAAGAAGCTTTTTGATCTTCTTATGTTGCTTGTCTGCAAACTTCGCAGGTTCCTCTCCTTCCTCTATAGCTGCAAGCTCCAGAGGAGTACCGTGCTCATCCGATCCGCAGATAAAGATATTCTTAACTCCTGCTATATCCAGAAACCGGTGGTAGATGTCTGCAGGAAGTATTGAACCCACTATATTCCCTAGGTGTGGAGCTCCATGGATGTAGGGGAGCGCCGATGTCACAACCTTTTTCTTCATGTCGAACTTGACCACCTCTGAAGTATACCTCTTGTACATTATTGCTAAAGTTTATTAAATCCTGATCTCTACAGCTGTTTCTGAGGGTTTTGCAGTTGCGCAGATATAGAGTGCTGATTAACGGTTTTAAGGAATCCGATTTCCATAGGTCCATAGCCTATTCCTTACGGGACAGCGGTTATGAGGTGGTTGCTGCAGATGAGGAGCTGACAGGTCTGGCAGAGACATCAGTCCAGGAAGATGTTGAGAAAGCTGTTTTCTCGGCTCCCGCGTACAAATATAGAGAAGTGAAGGAAATGATTGCCGATTTTGAGTCCTACGACTCCACGCATATAGGTCTACTTTGGTTATCCGATGGATTCTTTGACAAGACGTTCATTAGCGAGCATCTTGACAGGAGTTTCCACCATCTGGATAGAATCTTCAACCCTCACGAATCCGTTGAAGAAGTCGTCGAAGAAGTCATGAAGTGATTATAGCCAAGTAGCAGACACGGCACATCAGAAATCAATACCGATGGAAACATTTACTCTATCTTTCTCAGCCTCAAGCTCTATTTCGTACTGCTCTTTGGTCCACTTTGCCCTAAACTCTGGTTTGAATCCGTCCAGATCTACTTCAGCATCGAACTTCCCTCCCAGGGTCTCTTCTACTTCTCTGTCGATTCCTTCCAGATTCTTGAAGTATTTCACTGTCTCTGCAGCTTTCTTAACAGAATCCAAGACACCGTTGGACGATCCTGAACGCCCTTCTATGTCTCTTCCAAACTTGTCTTTAACCTCTATCACTCCCTCTGCCGTGTCCTCTATATAGCCAGTAATGTCCTTTGGAAGCAGAGGGCTTTTCAGATTGATATCTCTACCTCTAAGATCTTTCATCATCTTCCTATGCCTATCTGAGTCCTCTAAACTGTATTCAACACCGGGTAAGGGAAATGAAGAACCTTTTTCCGGAGCAATTTCGGAATTAGATAGGTAATTAGGTCCTTGAATCTTAGAGGAAGGCGACTCAGCTGATTCTTTATATTCTATCCCTTCTACATTGATATCGGAGAGCTCTAGCCCATCTTTGTTTCTGTAAAAATGGTTTAGAGAATCTTCCATTATCTCTTTAGGGCTTTCTACGTTCTCAAGAATCTTTTCTTCTTCCACCTCTTCCCTCTCAACTTCATTTCCGGGCCTGCCTCTATAAGCCTTAGGTATTTGGGAGTCATAATCATCTGCAGTAGCAACTCCTCCTGTCAGGAATGGAGAAAATGCTAAAAAGATGCCGTATATTATGCCTTCTACTGGTTCTAAATAATTTGAACTACTTTCGGTCATTTTTGATGCCTTTCTAGTTCTTTATAATCTATTTTACGCTGTTTGGACTTTGGCCTATTACCCTTGATCGAGCGAGGTAGAAATAGAGCCCAACTTTTTAAAAGGTTGTTACTCCCGAATAAGGTTTAGGCTGTAGAACAGGATTCTTGATCCGGAGGCCACATACCTCAAAAATACAGTTCATACCTTTCTCAAAATCCTTGAGAACTCTGTGAACACGTAGTCCGGTGCCTGATCTTCCTCTATACCCTTGATATCCTCTCTTGAGGACCTTCCTCCAAGCACCAGTCCTGTATCCAGACCCATCTTCTTGCCTATTGCTATGTCCGATTCCAGCGAGTCGCCTATGAGTATAGTGTTGGTAGGATGTACCGGCAGTTCTTCTTTAATAATTTCCACCATGTAATCCGATGGTTTCCCAAAGTTCTTGTAATCCGTTACCTCTGCTGCAGTCTTTATTGAATTCATTATGGCGTTCTCACCGGGTATAAACTTGTCCTTGGTCTGTAGAGAATTCCCGTGTCCTGTAGCCCAGAGCGTGGCGCCTTCTCTTACTCGTTCCGCGGCCTTGGCCATCTTCCAGTAGGTATAGTTCCTGTCAAGTCCAACCACTACATGATCTGCTTCTTCGCTCTTTTCTATATCCTCCTCTCTTAGCTGCGCTACCAATGGCTCTTCTCCGATGGTTAATGCCTTGTTCACTCCTTTCTTTGACAGTTGCTGCGCAGCCACGTATCCGGAATTAACTATGTCCTCTACTGACGTCTTGAGCCCTAGCTTTGTAAGCTTCTCAGCGTATCCCTGCCTTGTAAGAAGCGAGTTGTCTGTAACATAGAATATGTTCTTTCCCTTGGCCTTCAGTTTCTGTACGGTCTTCTTGACTCCGGGTATAAGTTCATTCCAGCGCCATACCGTTGAATCCAGGTCAAAGACGAAGTTCTGAACATGCTCCAGACTCTTCTCGTAGTCAACCATAATCAGTTAACTTGTTTTCCAAGAATAAAAAGCTGTTCTTCCTACCAGGCCTAACTTTTTTGATAGAGTTCCATCTAAAATTCAGTCCTGTATGCTCTCTCTGTATTCCTGTTTATCTGCCTACCCAGCTCTTTTTCAGCCATTCCTTTTATCTCTGCAATCTTCTCAAGCGACTCGTGCACCTTCCAAGGCTTGTTTGCCTCGTCACCAGGATATAGGAATGGAGAATCCGTCTCGAGAAGCATCCGGTCAACAGGTGTCTTTTCAGCTATATTTTGAACCCTGTTAGAATACAAGACTTGTGTTGATATAGATATCCAGTATTCCCTGTCCAGACTTTCCTCCACGAGGTCCAGGTTCCCGTTGAAGCAGTGCATTATAACTTCAGCAGGACTATAGTCCTCCAGAACTTCTACAGCTCTTTTCTCCGCATCCCTGGAATGTATCACCACGGGCTTTCCCATCTCCTCACCAAGCTCTAGCAGGGGCTTGAAAAACTCTTCCTGTCTCTTCCTCTTTCCTCTCTCCTTTGCATGGTAGTAGTCAAGCCCTATCTCACCAACCGCAACTATCCTCTCTTTTTCTTCCCTAATCCTTTCCTTGATACTCTCTAGGTCTTCCTGGTCCACCCTGTCCAGCTTGGTAGGATGCATCCCTATACAGGGATATATAAAATTAGGATGTCTCTTGCCTAGCTCTAATCCTTCTCCATCCTGCCAGGGAGAGGTCCCTGCATTTATAACTGCCTTGAGCTTGTCTCTACATTCTTCAATCACTTCTTCTCTTCTTCCATCAAACTTCTGGAAGTTAAGATGTGCGTGGTTGTCTATGAGTTTCATTGTTCATTGTACTGCTCCACTTCTCTGTTTCTGATCTCAAGATCCACACCTGCCTGGTCAAAGATCTCCTTGGTATCGTCCGCTGCATGATAGTCCTTCCTACATACCACGCGCTCTATCCCTGCATTGACTATCATCTTTGCGCAGTCATGGCAGGGAGTCATCTTGCAATAAAGTGTTGCTCCCTGGATGGATACTCCTGACCTTGAAGCCTGCACTATTGCGTTCTGCTCTGCATGTGTTGTCCTGACACAGTGCTTGCTCTTATCTCCGCTTCCGTGTTTAACCTCTTTCATGTGGTGTCCCACATCATCGCAGTGCGGAAGGCCTGCAGGCGCTCCCACATAACCTGTTGTAAGTATGCGCTTGTTGTTTGCTATTACACAGCCTGCGCGTCCTCTGTCACAGGTTGCTCGCTCCGCCACTACATCTGAAACCTTGAGAAAGTAGTCATCCCAGTCTGGTCTTTGCGACATATTATTTTCACCTATCTCTCTAGAAGTTTTTCAGAAAACTTTTTAGGTGTGATCCTGACTTCAGT
>JAXINT010000031.1:0-5419 GCA_034190605.1 Asbonarchaeaceae archaeon (SeqCode)
TCCAAATAAAAATTACAGGTATACCAATAATTTTTTGGAAAATCGAAATGAAAATCTTAAAGAACATCAACCTCATTATGAATGAAATCAATGAGAGGAAGGAAGAAGACGAGGATTCGGACTGTTGATTCGTTCTTGATAAAGAGGTAAAAAGGTAGAGGGCGCAACAATATACGGAGAAGCTATGAGTATGGAAAAGGAGTTCGAGATCGTGGAACACACCTCGGAAGTGGGGTTCAGGGCCTTTGGAGAGACGGTTGAACAGGCTTTTGAGAACGCGGGAAAGGCAACCTTCTCCCTGATGAAGCCACTGGAGGATTTTGATTCGGAAAAAGAGCTGGAATTCAGTATAGAAGCTGAAAGTCTGGAGGCCCTGCTATACGACTGGATAGAACACCTGATATATTTAAGAGACAGCGAACAGTTGTTATTCAAGGAGTTCACCGTGGAGATAGAGGAAGATAAAGGTGGCTACCGCCTGGAAGCAGAGGTCAGAGGAGAGGATCTGAAAGGCATGAGCGCACAGGATGTCAAGGCGGTGACCTACAGCGACATGGAGGTAAAACAGACTGAAGACGGATACATGTTAAGAGTCCTACTCGATGTTTGAGGGATAGAAATGATATCAAAGAAATCTATACTCGTTGTTTTGACCCTGGCAGTGTTTTTAGCCCTGTCTATACCGGTTTCGGCCCATACCGGACATTCCGATCACTCAACAGCTCCAACAGCAAACGATACATCGGAAGGGTCAGATACACCGCAGAGTGAGGGGGATAGGGCGGAGGGAATAGAAGCGGTTGGAGGCCAGTACCCGGACTGGTTTATCTATGTAGCAGCAGGATTTCTCGTAGTTACAGCGGTTGTCGGAGTTCTGGCGTTAAGGAAATATCGGGAGAAGACAGAGAAGTGATCTCTCTGCTATTTCAAAGTCTCTCGTAGAAGCCCGCCCATGTCTCTCTGTAGAGATCCTCTAACAAGTCCTTGGAGATAGGTCCGCACTTTTTGATTTCAAGACAGTCGCCTCCAGAATAACTGTGGTCCATCTCAACCAGCAGCTCTCCGCTTCCTGTATCCGGCTCCGATCCAAACCAGGAGCAGAGGTAATCCGGCCAGGATAGGTTTTCCCTGACAACAAACTTGCGCATCCTACCTTCTTCAGTATCGTAATCTGTGTAATGGAAATCAAGTCGGTTCTTTAACTTGTTCTTGACGGGATAGCTGTAGCCCTTGTTCCCTATCCAGGACATCAACCAGTAGCGTTTCTCACCTCCAACCAGGTCGGAAAATACTTCTTCAAGGACCTCTGCAACCCTTTCTCCGGACATCTGATCCACGCCTTCAAAGATCTCTAGTTCGTAATCCCCTTCCTCACATATAGGATATTCTGTATCCACCGGTCTACCTCCTGGTAGATCAATTTGTTGAGGTAGTTTAAAAGGAAACTGGTGGGCAGAAGTAAGAAGAAAACTTTATAAAGGTTTGAGGCGAAACCTAGATCGTAGCCTACTTATGTAGGCAACGGGCCCTGCCGGGATTCGAACCCGGAATCAGGCGTGCGTCACTCACCTGGTCTGTCCAGTTAACTTACAGGGCCAACTTCTTTTTCCTTTTCCAATCTCACCTTTTAAATTCGATGTCATTTTCACGGAGCGCGGTGTGCTTCTTTAAGACCATATGAAGAATTTGTGTGGACAGCTTCTGCAGGTAGAATTGAAGAATTACTGATGAGATTACAGTGCATAGTGCACGGATTATCGGAAATAATATCTGATATAGCGCTTAAGACCGGAGATTATAAACGCTCTTAAACCTGTATAGCTATGGGTGTGGAAAGATTTATAAAGAAGGCTTGACAAGTAAGAATACAGTAAGATAAGGCCACTTATACGGCCGCAAGAATCATCCTTTTGCTTGACTGGGCATCAAGCCAAAAGGTCAAAAGTTCCAAAACAGGTATTTGATCGAAAGTTGGGCGCTTTCGAATCAAAAGCGTGTTTGGACTGATTGGGCGAAATCTAGGTAAACTAGTTCTCAACCTGTCTCAAGTATGTCGAATTTACTTCGGCTAGATTTTAGATTTCTAACCGAAAGGGCTTGTAAGAGGTTTGTCGGACCTCACTTAAAAAGGTTGTGGTGATCGACCACAAAAATAAGACATACCAGAATCGAGATGATCAAAAATGGAATCCGTAATCGAAGACGTGGCTGAACAAGACAACAATCCAAACCAAACAGAACCAGAGCCTGAACAGGCACAGGATGCTGAAGAGCAGTTCGGAGATGTCAAGGACGCAAAGATCCTGGTAATAGGAGTAGGAGGGGCTGGAAACAACATGGTAACCAGGATGAAGAAAAAGGACATCTCAGGAGCTGACACTATAGCTGTCAATACAGACAAGCAACACCTTCAGATCTCCAGGGCCAACAGAAAGATACTGATAGGTCAGGACCTTACAAGAGGTCTGGGAGCAGGAGGACATCCACAGAAAGGAGCAAAGGCAGCTGAAGAAAACCGTGCAGAACTCAGATCTCTGTTCCAGGAAGCCGACATGGTATTCCTATGTGCAGGACTTGGAGGAGGAACAGGCACAGGAGCTGTACCAATACTTGCTGATATAGCCAAGAGCGAGGACTGCATAGTTATAGGTACTGTAACCATGCCGTTCCAGATAGAGGGAGCAAGGAAGTCAAAGGCTGAGGACGGACTATATCAGCTGAGACAGCATGTGGACACAGCCATTGTAATAGAAAACGACAAACTTATAGATATCGCCGGAGATATGCCGCTTGACAAAGCTTTCGGCGTAGCTGACGAGCTTATAACCACTATGATAAAGGGAGTCACAGAAACCATTTCAGAACCTTCCCTGGTCAATCTGGACTACGCAGACGTCAAAGCGATCATGCATTCCGGAGGAGTTGCAGTGGTAGGTTACGGAGAGTCAGACACAAACAAGAAAGGGAAGGAGGCAATTGCTGAAGCACTTTCAAACCCTCTCCTGGACGTGGACTTCGAAGGTGCAAGTGGTGCATTGGTCCATGTTGAAGGAGGAAACGACCTCTCACTCAATGAGATCAACGACATAGGACAGACAGTAATCAGCAAACTAGATCCGCAGGCCCAGGTTATCTGGGGAGCAAGACTGAACGATGATCTGCAGGGTAAGGTACAGGTCATCTCCATAATCACCGGAGTGAACAGTCCCTACGTCTTAGGACCGACAGAGGAGAGCGAACAGGACGCAGAGGTCAAGGACATGGAGGACCTTGGACTACAGGTCATCAAGCAGTGAGGTGAGAAAAAATGAACCCTATCAGGAAAGGACGATTACGGAGGTTCAGAAAGCGCAGAAGAAACCAAACAGCCGAAAAACCCCGCCGCAAACACACCTGCCTAAAAATCCGGCAGGACTAACAGACAAGAGTGGTAGAACTCGCAAACGGATCAGACGAAGAAAAACAAGATTTTGACCCCTCTCGGAAGGTTTCAAACGTTCGGAGGGAGGCGCACCTCCTCTATGGAGGTGCCCTTCCTTCACACCCCTCTCTACTTCTTTTTTCTACGCAAAGAACTGAAGATTAGTCGAGGACTTACAGGAGTTTAATCCAGAAACTTGTGGCTCCTCTTATTTAGCTTTTCCAACTCCTCGCCCTCCAGGCTGTATTCCGATTCAAGCCATGAAACCAGGTCTTTGTAAGAACAGTCAGCATTCTCAAGTGTTTCACTGTACTTGTCAAACAGCTCTCCAGCAAGGTTATAGAAGCCTTTCTCAACTTTAAGACTTGCATTTGCCTTGACAGCATCCTTAAGCAGCTCTACATTATATACCTCTCTTTCAGATGTATCTGAACTCTTCTCAAGCTTTTGAGCAGCTAAAACCGGAAATTTCGAGTCCTTGATATACATGAGCTCGTGATATTCCTCAAGTCCTTCAAATTTTTGGATGTCCTGCTCTTCCATCCATCTGTCAAAGAGATAGTTCTGCAACTGACTGCTTCCCTCCCTAGCCAGATCTCTTAGCTCTTCTCTATCTATATCTCCAACTATATTCTCTACCTCTTCAGGGCTAAGCTTCCGCAAACCCTCGTCTATCTCCTCTATGTCATCGGACATCAATAGCTCACCTCTAAATGCTTGTTCGGAGAGTTTTTAAAATCAATGTACTTCCTCCGAAATACCTTAAAGGACATGAATGTGTAGAGAAATCATGTTCTATAGATCGCATTTACAGTTCTTCTCATTCAGTATCTTCCTCTGCTCCTCAAGCGAATCAATTAACTCGTTCTGCTTCTCATCCCCAGTAGCTAGAGAGCGGTCAAGAGAGCTTTCATGCGAAAAACCACGGTCCTTCATCTCCTCCAGGGTTCTCTGGTGGCGTCTGTGGAGCGCCTTCAGCTTTCCTTCCCATCTCCGTACCTCTGGATGGTCTCTGTAGCTCTGCTTTTCTTCAGTGAGAATCGACCAGATCGCATGTATCTCGGAATGCTCTCCAAGCAGATGCTGGTCGCAGAGTTTTTTCGGAGCAATGTCCCAGACTCTCATAACAGATTACTAATTCACGAAAGCATTAAAGCCTGGAAAAAGCACCATCATTTAAAAGACTGTGCACCAAAATTGACATAGATACCAATGCCAGAACTACTGGAAACTCAAAAGGAGGAAATAAGAATTTCAGACGGTGAACTCAGAAAGATGGCAGAAAGAGACTTTGAGATATTCAAGAAGAATCTTGACCGACTCTCTGGCGAACAAGACTGAGTATTTTGTCGCTTCTATCCTTCATAATCTTCAACCTTCTCTGCTGTACTGATCCTTTTTTAGGCACCATAGTATAATACACAACCGCTTCCTTATCTGGCAAAACGATACCTAAACCTCTATATTCTCCTCCTTGAGACCCAAAACTTATCTCCGCTACAAGAATATCCTCGAGCTTGAACAAATTGTGGAATCGATTACCAAGTTTTGCGACATTATCAATCCAGCTAAGTTGTCTTTCTTTCTCCTCTAAAGCCTTCCTTAAACTGCTAGCCACAGAATAACCATATATGTATTCGCAGCATTCTCTATATTTCCCTCACTCCAGATTAGAGAATAACCCATTATAATCCGTAAAAATCCCGCGAAACAGAAGCTTTTAGATATAGGTCAAATTTCCAAAGACCCCCTCTAATGGAAAAAGGGCCGCCGTTTATAAGTCCTCAACAAAATGTGTCATACATGGAAGAAGCAGAAGTAGTTCATAAGAAAAAAGTCGAAAGAGATTTGTCAAAGGAAGATATGGATGAGAAGTACAACAGAGCGCTCAAAAGATTCGGGAAGAAGCTTGATCTACTTTTCGGATGATAGAAAACTATAATCTTTTTGCTGAAACTCATCACATTTAAAAATCCTTGGCAGAAACTTCTATGCAAC